>DATJXP010000241.1:0-3775 GCA_035500035.1 Candidatus Acidiferrum sp.
TTCCGCTGAACCGGTTCTGAGCCGAGCCGGGTGAAGCCATGGGAGGCTTCAGTTATCATCGCCGCATGAAGAAATTGCCGTCATTGCCGTCGCTGACCCTGTTGCTTGCGCTCCTGACGTGGTGGGTTCCGCTGGCCAACGCGGTGGAAGTGCCCGGGCTGTACCAGGCCACCCAGCCGGTCGATTCGCGCGAGGATGCCCGCCAGCGCACACGTGCTTTCGCCGCCGGCATGCGCGAAATGCTGGTGCGTCTCACGGGCCACGACGACGTGCTGCAGAATCCGGAAATCCAGCAGGCGCTGGCCAATCCGCAGTCCTACGTCGAAAGCTGGGCTTATCAAACCAGGCCGGATCCGCGCACGCAGGAGCAGCGGTTGTTCATCGACCTCGCGTATTTCGAAAACAGTGTCCAGCAATTACTGACCAATGCCGGCGTGGCGCTGTGGCCGCAGAACCGGCCGCAGACGTTGGTGTGGATCATCGTCAAGGACGAAACCGGCGCGCAGATACTGGTCAATCCCGCCGGTGGCGTCGGGGTCAACGAATGGCAGGCGTTGCAGAACGCGGCGACCACGCGCGGGTTGCCGTTGGTGCTGCCGCACTGGGATTACGAGGACCAGACCACGATGCTGCCGGAATCGTTGTGGGAGCTCGATGAAACCGCGCTGCGCACGGCGTCCGTCCGTTACGGCTTCGAAAGCCTGCTGGCAATCCGCGCCGAGCGGTTGCCAGGCGGGCATTTCAGCGGCAAGGCGCTGCACATCTTCCGCGATCACGTGCACGACAAGGAAGTGATCGACGTCGCCGCGCCGGAACTGCTGTCGGCGATGGTGTCGATGGTGACGGAAGAGCTGGCCGACAACTACGCGGTGAAGGTGACGGCGCGCGGCAGCAGCAATGCCGCCGTCGCCGGCGATGCACAGGTGCTGTTGCTCAGCGTCGATGGCGTGCACGGACTCGATGATTATGCCAACGTGCTGCATTACGTCGAAAACCTGGCCGGTATCTCCGATCTGCAAGTGCGCGAAGTCAGCGCCGGCACGTTGACCTTCAGCCTCAACGCGGCGGGGCAGGTGCGCCAGCTGGTGGAGAATCTCGCCATCGATCGCAAATTGCAGTCGCTTGGCGAACCCGCCAGCGAGGCCGGGCGCATGCACCTGCGTTACCGCTGGCAGACGCGCTGATGGCGCCAGTGCCGCAACTTCCGTTCAGCTTCGCGTTCGAAAGCACGGCGCGTTTCGACAGTTTCCGCACCGAGCCCGACAATCTCGCGCTGTTGCATCAACTGGAAACATCCGCGCATCGGCGCGGGCAGTTGACCTGGCTGTGGGGCGAGCCGGGCGCCGGCAAGTCGCACCTGTTGCAGGCGTTCTGTCATTTGCATCGGCAGGCGATCTACCTGCCGGTAGGCAAGATGCTGGATTACGAACCGGACAGCCT
Organism: Candidatus Acidiferrum sp.; assembly: GCA_035500035.1. Classification (GTDB taxonomy): domain Bacteria; phylum Pseudomonadota; class Gammaproteobacteria; order Pseudomonadales; family Pseudohongiellaceae; genus CAILUG01. The sequence continues at coordinate 1,441 of DATJXP010000241.1, forward strand.
CGCGGCGTTGCTCGACAGCGAGTTGCTGGTGCTGGACGACATCGAGCTGTTGGCCGGCAAGCCGGCGTGGGAAGAGCAACTGTTCGCGTTGTGCCGGCAGTTGCTGGCAACCGACGGCGCCTTGGTGTGCGCGGCGGTTTCGGCGCCGGCGCAAGCAGGGTTTGCGCTGGCCGATCTGCGTTCACGCCTGCAACTGGCGCTGGTCTATCAGGTGCATGCACTCGGCGATGACGGCAAGCAAACGGTATTGATGGAGCGTGCCAAGGCCCGCGGCATCGAGCTGAAGGACGAAGTGGCGCAATTCATCATGGCGCGCCATCCGCGCAACCTGCACGACTTGATGGCGGTGCTGGAGCAACTCGACCGGCAGGCGCTGGCCGAGCAGCGGCGGCTGACGATCCCGTTCGTCAAAACGGCTTTGGGTTGGTGACCGTGAGGGGCACGCCATGGCGTGCCCCTACAGACGCAGCCCCGCGCATTCGAGGCAACGGGCATAAACGTGGTCGCGGTCGTTGGCGCGCAATACCCAATCCAGTTCCTGGCCCGCCTGCAGCAGCAGGCGCTGGGTCGGCGAAAACGGCAGCAGCGCTGCAGTCAGTTTTTGCGTCCAGCGTTGCACGGTTTCCTTTTCCATGACCTGTTTCACTACCTGTTCCAGTGGCGATAGTTGCGCCTGGCGCAGATCGAGCGAGTAGGTGTCGAGCTTGGCGAGGCTGGCTGCCAGCTTGACCGCATCGTCGAAATTGCCGAGTTGATCGACCAGCTTGCGGTCGAACGCGCTCTGGCCGGACCACACCTGGCCTTGCGCCACGGCATCGACCTGGGCGCGATCCATGTCGCGTGCCGCCGATACCAGCGTCAGGAATTTCTCGTAGCCGTACTGGATCTGCTGCTGCATCACGCGGCCGGCAATGTCCGGCAAGGGCCGGCCGAGCGCGCCGTAACCGGCCAACGCTGTGGTGCCGACGCCGTCGGTGCCGACGCCGATCTTGCTGAAGCTGTTTTCCAGCGTAAAGCCGACGCCGAAGATGCCGATCGAGCCGGTCAGCGTGGTCGGGCTGGCGACGATCTTGTCGGCGGCGGTCGAGATCCAGTAACCGCCGGAAGCGGCGGTGTCGCCCATCGACACCACGACCGGCCGGCCGCTGGCCTTGAACGCCGCCACTTCGGCGCGGATCAATTCCGATGCAAAAGCGCTGCCGCCGGGGCTGTTGACGCGCAACACCAGCGCCTTGACGCCGGTATCCTTCGCGGTGTCGCGGATCAGGTTGGCCATCGTCTCGCCGCCGATGGAGCCGCCCTGGCTTTCGCCATCGACGATCTCGCCGTCGGCGACGATGACGGCAATGCGCTGGGCCGGATTGATGCCCGGGCTTGGCAACGCACGCAGGTAATGGCGATAGTCGATGGTATCGAGGTCGCCGCCGCGGGTGCCGATCTGCTGCTTCAGGTAGTCGACCACTTCCGGTCGGCTGCTGAGGCGGTCCACCAGCCCCGATGCCTTCGCCAGTTCGGCGGCATTGCCTTTGTGGTCGCTCAAATGCTGGTCGTAATGATTGATGTAGTCGTTGACGGCACCGGGCATCAGTTTGCGGTTCTGCTCGATGGCTTGGCTGTAGCGGCTCCAGAGATCGTCGAGCAGCTTGGTGTAGTTGGAGCGCGATTCCGCCGACATGTCGTTGCGGCTGTAAGGCTCCACCGCCGACTTGTAGGCACCGACGCGGAAGATGTGCACGTTGACGCCGAGCTTGTCGAGCGCATCGTGGTAATAGTTCTGGAAGATACCGAAGCCTTCGAGGCCGACTTCGCCGAAATCGTTCATGATGACTTCGTCGGCGGCACTGGCGAGCAGGTACTGGCCTTGGTGGAAATTGCTGCCCCAGGCGATGACCTTTTTGCCGCTGGTACGGAAATCGGCGATGGCCTGTTCGAGCTCCAGCAACTGGCTGAGGCCGGCGCCCTCCAAGCTGTCGGTCATCAACAATATCGACTTGATGCGGTCGTCACTCTTGGCGGCGGCGATCACCCGCTGCAGATCGCGTGCCACCACTTGGCCTTTGTCGAGACGGTTGCCGCCCGACAGCAGCGACAACGGGTTGCCGTTGAAGCTTTCCTGTTCCACCAGCGTGCCGGCAGGATTGATCAGCAGCGTCGTGCCCTTGCGCACCACCACCGGTGGCTGGCCTATCAACGCAGTGATGAAGATCAGCACCAGCAACAGGAAGATCAGGTTGAAGAAGATCGAACGGATGATGCGATATACGTGCAGCAAACCGCCGAAAAAACGGCCCAGGGCACTTTGGGTTGCGGCCATGTCAGGACTCCTTTGCTTCTG
>DATJXP010000242.1:0-5553 GCA_035500035.1 Candidatus Acidiferrum sp.
GCATCATCGCGTTCGAGGATCTCGGCATGGAAGCGATCCACGAGTTCGAAGTCGAGGACATGCCGGTGTCGGTCGCGGTCGACGTCAACGGCACTTCGGTGCACACCACCGGGCCGCAGGAGTGGAAACAGCGCATTGAGCAGCACGCGTTGTCGGTGAAATAAGGTTGTGGGAGTCACTTGTCGGGGTTCAGTGCCTGTCAATCGCTTGCGCTCCCCGATCACGCATCCGTCGCTTCCGCTCCTCCTTGGCGTGATCGGCTCGCCGCGATTGACCTCGACCTGCCGAGCAGGTGACTCCGATTCTTTTCGTCGCGGTGAATCGACGGCAGAAGAGTCGCTTTCGTATTGATGAAATCCGATCTTGAACCCATTTCCCACTCAGAAGCCTGAAAGCCAATCGCGGCGAGCCGGTGCTGCGGGCGACGAGCGGTAGCGAGGGAGCTGCAGCAGCCGGGGAGCGCAAGCGATTGGCCAGCGCCATACTCAAGGAAATGGACTTTAAGTTATCCACAGCGGCTGCCGTTATAACCGGCATGACTGCCGATTTTGTACGAGCCAATGGGTAACGAAGTTTTCATCGAATCGCTGTTGAAGCGTGGGGCGCTTGCGGAAGTGGGCGGCTTTCCCGGACCGTTGTCGTCCGGCAACCGCCGTCTGCTCGGCCTGCTTGGACAGGTGATCGAATACTATTTCGAACAGGATGCCGAACAGCGTTTTACCGAAGTGGTGTTTCCGCTCGGCATCGATTCGTGGTTCACCGGCGATGCGTTTCGCGGCCACCGGTTCTGGGACATCGACCCGTCGTCGCAACTGAACTTTGCCGCGTGGTCGGAATACCGCAAGAAATTTCTCGCCCGCGCCCACGTGCGCGATCTCGGGTTTCGCCAGCAATTGAGCGACGGCCGCATCCGCCACTATCGCATCCACGCCAGTCCGGTGTGGGACGTCGACGGCAACTTCGCCGGTTACGACGGCGTCGTCACCGACGTCAGCGAACTGCGCTACAAGGACGCCTACGTCGAAACCGTCGAACATGCCGCCATCGGCATCGCCCACATCAGCGGCGAAGGGCGTTTCACCTTCGTCAACCGCAAGCTGTGCGAGATTCTCGGCTACGAGCGCGAGGAACTGGTCGGCATGCACGTCAACCAGCTGTCGCACGAAGACGACATGCTGCTGGTTGGGCGCCAGCGCCAGCACAACAATGCCTGCATCCGCGTCGAAAAACGCTATCGCCGCAAGAACGGCGACTACATCTGGGTGCGGCTCAACATCACCGAAGTCGAAAGCGGCGACGAGGATTGGGGCTTTGACATCTCGGTGGTGGAAGACATCACCGATCGCATCAAGGCCGAAGAAAATTTCAAATACCTCGCCACCCACGACGAACTTACGTCGTTGCCGAACCGCATGCTGTTCACCCACTTGCTGCGGCACGGCCTCGACGGCGCCCGCCGCTACTCGCGCCAGCTGGCGGTGATGCTGATCGATCTCGACCGCTTCAAGACCATCATCGATTCGCTCGGCCATGCCGCCGGCGATTTCGTGCTGCAGGAAATGGCGCAGCGTTTCCGCAACGCCGTGCGCGGCAGCGACGTGGTGGCGCGGCTCGGCGGCGACGAATTCATCGTGCTGCTGCAGGAAGTCAACGACCGCGAACACCTGGCCAGAATTGCCGGCGTGCTGCTGCAGCGGGCGATGGAGCCGGTCAAGCTGGCCAATCACGAATGCCGGCTGTCGGCCAGCATAGGCATCGCGGTGTATCCGGAGGACGGCGACGACGACGCCGGCCTGCTGCGCCGCGCCGACCAGGCGTTGTACATCGCCAAGGCCGAAGGCAAGAACAACTTCCAGTTCTGTCCGCCCGAGATCGAAGGCGCGTCGGTCGGCAGGATACGCATGGAAGCGCTGCTGCACCATGCCATCGCCAACAACGAACTGTCGCTGCATTTCCAGGGCAAGGTCGAACTGCTGACCAATCGCGTCGTCGGCGCCGAAGCGCTGCTGCGCTGGCGCAATCCCGAGCTCGGCGACGTGTCGCCGGCGCTGTTCGTGCCGCTGGTGGAAGAGCTCGAACTGATTTTTCCGATCGGTCGCTGGGTCATCGACCGCGCCTGCGCGCAGATGCGGCAGTGGCGCCGCGACGGTCATACCATCGCGTCGGTTGCCGTCAACCTGTCGCCGCGCCAGTTCGCCGACCCGGAGCTGATCGGTTTCATCGAAACTTCGTTGCGCAAATATGGGTTGCCCGGCAGCACGCTCGAACTCGAGATCACCGAAGGCGTGGTGATGCAGCGGCCGGAAAAAGCGCTGCAGACGTTGCGGGCGATCAAGGCGCTCGGCGTGCGCATCGCCATCGACGATTTCGGCACCGGTTTCTCGTCCTTGGGCCAGCTCAAGCGATTCCCGGTCGATACGCTGAAGATAGATCGCACTTTCATCCACGAAATCGAGCATGACGAAGGCGACAAGGCACTGACGCGCGCGATCATCACGATGGCCAAGAATCTCGGGCTCGCGGTGGTGGCCGAAGGCGTCGAAACGCCGGGCCAGGCCACTTACCTGCGCCAGCACGGCTGCGACATGATCCAGGGTTATTACTTCAGCAAGCCGTGCGGTGCCGGCGAGTTCGAGAAACTGCTGGCGGCGTAGCCGAGGTTCATCGTTGCGGTTCCGTGGCGGCAAACCAGCGAAACAGCAAAATCGCACAGGTTGCTCCGGCCAGTTGGGCCACGATGAATCCCGCCGCATCCTGCGGCCGGATGCCGGCGAAAGTGTCGGTCGCCGCGCGCGCCAGCGTCACTGCCGGATTGGCGAACGACGTCGAAGCAGTGAACCAATAAGCGGCGACGATGTAAGCCCCGACGGCGAACGGCACTGCCTCGGCCCGCTGCCGCAAGCAACCCCAGATAACGCAGACGAGCCCCGACGTGGCGACGAATTCGCTCCACATCTGCGCCAGACCGGCACGCGCATGCGAAGACGCGGTGAACAGAGGCTCGCCGAACATCAGATGCGCGGTCGCCACGCCGGCAAAGGCGCCGGCGATTTGCGCGAGCAGATAGGCAAGAACCTCGCGCCAGCGCAGGCTCCCGGTAATCGCCGCCGCCAGCGATACCACCGGATTGAAATGCGCACCCGAGATCGGACCGAACGTCAGGATCAGCGCGATGAGGCCGGCACCGGTGGCGAGCGTGTTGGCCAGCAACGCGACAGCGGTATTTCCGGCGGCGAGACGCTCGCCCATGATGCCGGAGCCGACCACGATCGCCAGCAGGAACGCGGTGCCGAGGGCTTCGGCAACCACGCGTCGCGCCAGTGTCATCGGGCTTGGCCCAGCGCGCGCAGTTGTTGCTGCAGCGACAGGTGGTCGAGCTTTTCGATCGGCAGGCTGACGAACAACTGCAACCGCCGGGAAATTTCGGTGAAGGTGCGCACGAAGGCGGCTTGCTGCGTTGCCGTCGAGCCTTCGACCGCGGCGGGATCGGCAAAGCCCCAATGCGCAGTTACCGGACTGCCGGACCATAGCGGGCAGACTTCGCCGGCCGCGTTGTCGCAGACGGTGAAGATGAAATCCATGCGCGGCGCGCCGGGCGCGGCAAATTCATCCCAGCTTTTGCTGCGCAAACCGGTGGTGTCGTAGTTGCGTGCCTGCAACGTCGCGATGGCGAGCGGGTTGACTTCGCCCTTGGGATGGCTGCCTGCGCTGTAGGCCTTGAAGCGGCCGCCACCCGACTGATTGAGGATGGCTTCGGCCAGGATGCTGCGGGCCGAGTTGCCGGTGCAGATGAAGAGGGCGTTATAAATCCGGCCATTCATTGCTTTTTCCTCTTGGGTTTGCAGCTCATCGCGGGCAGGCATTGTTTGCCGCCGCAGCAGTTTTCGGTCAGGAAGGACACCAGTTCGTTGATGGCATCGAAGTTGGCGGTATAGATCACGTAGCGGCCTTCGCTGCGCGACGCCACCATGTCGGCCAGCAGCAGGCCCTTCATGTGGAAAGAAACGGAGGAAGGGGAGATTCCGGCGATTTCGCCGATCCTGCCCGCGGTCAGCCCGTCGGGGCCGGCTTCCACCAGCGCGCGGAAAATCGCCAGCCGGTATTGCTGGGCGAGCGAGTAGAGCGCATTGACGATGTCCAGTTTCACATTTCAATTATAATTGAAATATTGAACTTTGGAAGCCGTCGATGCGGACGCCTCAGGCAGCCGGGCCGGAAGCCTGCATTTCCTCGTACAGCGTGGTCGTGCAGGTTTCGGCGATGCACACGCGGTTGCGGCCGGTGTTCTTGGCCTGGTACAGCGCCTTGTCGGCGCGGGCGATGGCCTCGTCGATCTCGCCGTTGACCAGGATCTCGGTCAGCCCCAGCGACACGGTGACCTTGCTGATCACCTTGTTGTTGAGAGGGTTGATGATGCTGGCGTTCTCGATGGTGCGACGGATCGCTTCCGCCACCGCCTTGGCGCCGTTGATGTCGGTGTCGGGCAGATGGATGATGAATTCCTCGCCGCCGAAGCGGGCCGGCATGTCCTTGCCCTTGGTCAGGCGGCGCAATACTTCCGCCACCGTCTTGATGACCTTGTCGCCGAACAGGTGGCCGAAGCTGTCGTTGATGTTCTTGAAGTGGTCGATGTCCAGCATCACCAGCGCGCTCTTGGTGAACTGGTTCTTGTTCATCTCCATGAAGATGCCCATGTGATCGAAAAACGCCTTGCGGTTGGGCAGGTTGGTCATGGTGTCGGTGACGGTCTGCCGCTTGGCGTCGATCAGCTGCTTCTTCAGTTCATTGATTTCGATGCGGGCGATATTCAATTCCGTGAGCAGGTCCTTGTTCTTGCGCAGGATCGTCTGCGTAGAGTTGGAAAGGTCCCGCAGCAGCGATTCGACGAACTGCGGCGTCGAGTCTTCTTCCATCTGCTGTTTGCAGGAATCGAGCGACTGGCTGAAGCTGTTGGTGTTCTCGCAGGCTTCTTCCAGCGCCTGGGTAAAGTTCAGATGCAGTGTCGAGAAACGGCTGTGCGCATCCTCGAGCCGGCTGAACTCGTGCTTGAGATCGATGAACTCGTCGAACAGCGTCTTGATGTGACGGTTTTCCAGCTGCTTGTTGTTCAGCAGCAGTTCGTCGAACTTGCGGTTCAACTGCTGGTTGTTGCCGGAAACGTATTCGTACAGCACCGCATAGTTCACCGGCGTGACCGGAATCCCGTAGCGGGCCATCAGCGGCAGCGCAAGGCGCAGGTACTCCGCCGATTTGTTCAGATTCACCTGTAGATGTTGCATGGGGTCGTACCTTTCCACGGTTTTTTATCCTTTGGAGTCATCGGCCTGGCTGTCCTGATAGGAATCCCTGATCCTGATGATCTCCGGCAAGACATCGTCGAATGCACGAATGACTTCCGGATCGAAATGGCGGCCCGCTTCCGCGAACATGTAGGCCTTGGCCTCGTCGAGAGGCCACGGCTTCTTGTACGGCCGCTGCGACAACAATGCATCGAAACAGTCCGACACCGCGACGATGCGGCACGACAGGGGAATGTCGTCGCCGCGCAGGCCG
>DATJXP010000243.1:0-10165 GCA_035500035.1 Candidatus Acidiferrum sp.
TACGCGTTTGCCGCGCAGATCGGCCAGCGCCTGGATGCCGGCGCTCTTGCGCGCGACGATGCGATAACGGCATTCGCTCAACGTCAGCACGATGCGCAGGTCCGGCTGCAGCACCGAGTTCAATAATGCTTGCGTTTCGGAGCCGGTGGCGGCATCGACCATGCCGCTCACCAGCTGTGCCGATGCCACGCGCCCGTTCGGCACCGGCACCACGCGAATGCCCGGAATCTGCTGGATGAAGAACGGCGCGCTCTCGATGGTGGTTTGGTTCACCGCTACCCGCAGTTCGGCGTCGGCAGCCTGTACCAGTTTGGGAGCGGCGGTGACGGCCAGCAGTTGCAGCAGGTGTCGGCGTTGCATGGGAAGATGTTCGCGGGTGTGTGTAGCATGCGACGATAACAACAGCGGAGGGAATCATGCAACGCGTGGCAAAGATTTTGCAAAAGGTTTTGCAGTTGTTGCTGTGGTGCGCCACTGTCAGTGGTGCCGAGAGCAAACCGTTCACGGTGATCGTGATTCCCGATACGCAGTACTACGTCGATTTCGAAAAACAGAAAGCCGGCGGCTTCGCGATCGACTCCAGCACCTTGCTGATAGAGGAGATGCAATACATCGCCAGCCGTAGCGTCGCCAACGGCGGCGACGTGGCGTTCGCCGCCGCGGTGGGCGATGTGTGGCAGCACATGAGTGCAAGCGAAGACACGGGCCACACGCGGCGCGGCATTGTGTCGTCCGGTCCCGATGAAGGGCTGCAAACGCTGATACGTCCGCGACAATTGCGCGAGATCGAAATTCCGCAAGCCGTGGAAGCCTACCGGATTCTGGCGCGGTCTGGCGTACCGTTCGGCATCGCGCCCGGCAATCATGACTACGACGCGATGTGGGCGATCAAATTGCCCGGCACCGATGCGCCGCAGGTGCACATCGGCGGGCTCGACAACTTCCGCCGCACATTCGGCAGCCAGTCCGAATTCTTCAAGGGCAAGCCGTGGTACGTCGGCGCACATGACGGCGGTACCAACAGCGCGCAAATTTTCGAGGCCGGCGGTTACCGTTTTTTGCACCTGGCGCTGGAATTCCAGCCGGGCGACGCCGTGCTGGCGTGGGCGGAAACCGTATTGGCCGCGCATCCAGGGATGCCGACCTTGATTACCACGCACCAGTTTCTGCATCCACGCGGCGACCGCGAGCTGCGTGACGGCATGAACCTGGCGCTGGGCGATCCGGTCGGCAACAACACGCCCGAGCAGGTATGGCAGAAGTTCATCAGCCGCCACGATCAGATCTTCATGGTGCTGAGCGGTCATCACAGTGGCCAGGCCACGCGCATCGACGCCAATGTGTTCGGCCACAAGGTGTATCAACTGCTGTCCGACTATCAGGGCCGCGGCCAGGCCGGTCTCGATGCCGGCCAGAAACGTTACGACGACGGCGGAGTGCCCGGCATTGGCGACGGTTGGATCCGCGAGATGAAGTTTCTGCTCGACGGCGAGCATCCGCGCGTGGAAGTGAGAACGTATTCGACGCACTACCATGCTTATGCCGACCAGCTTGCCACCTATGCCGTGTGGTACAAGGCGCGCGAGCAGGCACAGGTGAGCGATGACGAATTCGTGAAGAAGGATGGGTTCGTGCTGGAGTTGGATGACTTCGCCGCGCGCTTCGGACGGCGCAAGCAGTAGGAGGCGTCAAGCATCGACAGGCGAAAAGCCTGTGGTAGAGTCCGTGCCTGCCATATAAAACCAAACAGGGGGACTGATGTTCGAAGTACTACGCACCCGCATGGCCAAAACCCGGGAGTTGCGCGACAACGCCACGTTGAGCCGCGCCGAATTCGAGGCGAAGCGACTGCAGAAATTCCGCGAGTTCGTGCGTTTCGTCAACGAGCACTCGCCGTATTACGCCGACGTCATCAAGCAACGCGGTATCGATCCGGCGACGGCGACACCGGAGCAGTTTCCGGTGCTGACCAAGTCCATCCTGATGGCCAACTTCGATGCCATCGTCACCGACAAACGCATCACCAAGGCGGCGATTGCCGAGTTCCTGACGCGTTCGCACGAACCGACCGAACGCTTTCTTGATCACTTTACCGTGATTCACACGTCGGGTTCGTCAGGCGAAGTGGGCTATTTCGTTTACTCACCGGAAGACCTGGCACGCGGCGTTACCTTCGGCCGGCCGGCGCAGCGGCGGCAGTCGCGGTTGCAGCGCAGGCATCGCGGTCGTTTTCGCGTCGCGTTCTTCGGTGCCACCGACGGCCACTATGCCGGCGTGACGATGGTCAGCATGCTGGGACGCGGCATCGCGCGCTTGTTCATCAAGATGGCCACGTTCGAAGTGAACAGCCCGTTGCCGGACGTGATCGCCGGGCTCAACGAGTTCCAGCCCGATTTCATGGTCGGCTACACCACAGCGCTGAAAATCCTGGCCGAGAAGCAGCGCGAAGGCGTGCTGAAAATTTCGCCGCTGGTGATCGGCGCGTCAGGAGAAGCCACCACGCGCGGCGACAAGGAAATCCTGCATGGCGCGTTCGGCAGCGCCGTCGTCAACAGCTATGGCTGCAGCGAGCATCTCGGCATGGGCGGTTCGCCGCCGGACAGCGACGAGATCGTGCTGTACGACGACGATCTGATGTTCGAGTTCTTCGACGATCACTGTCTGATCACCAACCTGTTCAACCACACGCTGCCGCTGATCCGTTACCGCATGTCGGATACGCTGAAGCCGGTTGCGACCGACAAGCACGCGCCGTACTTGGTGATCGAAAACCTGATCGGCCGCAACGAGCTGCAACCGGTGTTCGTCAACCGCGACGGCGCCAGGGATTTCATCAGCCCGCACACGATCAACGAAGTATTCGTCACCGGCGTCACGCGATTTCAATTGCACATGACCGGCGACACGTCGTTCCGTTTCCTCGTGTGCCTGGACAAAACGCTGGTGGCGGAGCAGAAGGCGGCGGCGCTCAATGGCGTGCGCAAACGGTTGCTGGAAATCCTCGCCGCCAAGCGGCTCGACAACGTGCAGTTCGACGTGGTGGAAGCGGATGACCTGCCGGTGGATCCGAAGACTCGGAAATTCCGCTTGATCGTCGATGCGCGGAAAGCTTCTTAATTAGAGGCCACTACTTCGCGCAGCACTTCAGGGTGACGCGCGACTATCCTGAGCAAGGTTTCAGCCGCCCCCGATGGTTGGCGACGGCCTTGTTCCCACTGTTGCAGCGTGCGATGAGATATTTTCAGCGCGGCGGCAAACTCGGCTTGGGTGAGTCCACTCTTGAGCCGGGCTGCAACGATAGAATTGGCGTCAACCTGATATTTGGCACCATAACGGCCTGCTTTGACGTCGCGAATGGATTGCAGCAATTCTTCGCCGATATTGCGTTTGGCGTCTCTGGCCTGAAGCGATTTTTCACTGCGTGGCATGGCCCATCTCCTCGGCAATTTTCTTCAATATGGACGCAGGGATGTTGTCCTGCGCACTTTTCGCATAAATAACCAGCAGGACCAACACGCCTTGTGCAAGATGGGTGGTGTAAACGATTCTCACACCACCGCGCTTACCCATTCCGGCACGTGACCATCTGACCTTGCGGCAACCACCCGAGCCCGGAACCGGCTCTCCGACGTCAGGATCATTGGCGAGGAAAGCAGCAAACTCGCCATGTTCTTCGGTTGACCAGTAATCCGGCCACAATCGAGTAAACAACGGGGATTCGATGATCGTCAGCATTTCCTATGATACGCCATTGGCGTACCCATGTCGAATGAATGTCGGGGCGAGGTTTCAAGCCTCGACACACGACAACATAGTACAGAGTTGGAGTTTTGCCGGAATTATTGCGAGCGGATTTCCGCCCCGTCATACAGCCGGAAACGGCAACCACGCACCGCCAAGGTTGGAACTGTTCACCGCGGTTTCGATGAAGGCCATGCCGCGCAACGCGGCGACTATGCCGGGCGCCGCCTGCATTTCGCTGTGGCCGCCGCGTTGAAGCGCGCGGATCTGCGCGGCAAAGCTGCGGTACAGGTTGGCGAAGGCTTCGACGTAACCTTCGGGATGACCGGCCGGGATGCGGGTGTAGCGTTGCGCTTCGGGGCCGAGATAAGGGGTGCCGGTGCGGAACTGCTCAGTGGGTTTGCCGGTTTGCCGCAGCCACAGCGTGTTGGGTTCCAGTTGACGCCAGTCGACGCTGCCCTTGTCGCCGAACACGCGCAGGCGGATGCCGTTTTCTTCGCCGGTGCAGATCTGGCTGGCCAGCAACACACCGTAGGCGCCGTTGTCGAAGCGTAGTGTCACGGTGCCGTCGTCGTCGAGTTCGCGCCCCACGACGACGCGATTCAGCTCGCCGCGTAATTGCGTCACGCTGAGGCCGCTGATGAACTCGGCCAGGTTGAACGCATGCACGCCGATGTCGCCCATGCAGTTGCTGGCGCCGGAGCGGGCCGGATCGGTGCGCCAGCTCGCCTGCTTGTTGCCGCTGTGTTCGATCGGCGTGCTGAGCCAGCCCTGGATGTACTCGGCGATGACCTTGTGCACTTTGCCGATGCGGCCGGCCATGATCAGCGCGCGCGCTTCCTGCACCATCGGATAGGCGATGTAGGGATGCGTAAGGCCGTACAACAAACCGCTGTCGCGCAGCACCTGCGCCAGCTCGCGGCATTCGGCCAGGTTCAGTGTGGCCGGTTTGTCCGATATCACGTGGAAGCCGTGTTGCAGTGCGGCTTTCGCCACCGGCAAATGCAGATGATTCGGCGTGACGATGACGACGCACTGCATGCGCTGCTCGGCCGGCAACTGCGCCTCCTGCTGCATCATCGTGGCGTAGTCGTCGTAGCAACGCTCCGCAGCGAGACCGAGCTTGAGCCCGCTCTGGCGTGCGCGCGTGGCATCCGACGACAGCGCACCGCACACCAGTTCGTAGTCACCGTCGAGCGCCGCGGCGGAGCGGTGCACGCTGCCGATGAAGGAGCCGTCGCCGCCGCCCACCATGCCGTACCGGATTTTCATGCACTGTTACCTGTCATCGTCATGGTGGGTGCGGCTGACTGCTTATTTCATCAACTTGGCCAGCGGGTCCTTGACGGCATTGGCCCACAGTTCATAGCCCTTGGTGGTTGGATGCAGGCCGTCGCTCATGATGTCCTTGCCGATGACGCCATTGGCATCGAGGAATACCTTGCCGATGTCCAGGTAGAACACTTTCTTCTGGTCGTCGAGTTTGGCGATGACCTTGTTGATGTTGGCGATGGTGGTGCGCAGCGGGCTGTCCGGCGTTGCGCGCGGGAAGATGCCCAGCAACAGGATTTTCGCGTTGGGGAAATCCTTCTGCAGTTCGGTCACCACGCCGCCGACGCCTTCGGCGATTTCGCCGGCGCTGTTGGTGGCTGTGTTGTTGGTGCCTATCATCAGCATGATGGCTTTCGGGCTGAAGCCTTTGCCTTCGCCGTCGCGCAGACGGTACAGCACGCCTTGGGTGGTGTCGCCGGCGATGCCGAAGTTGGCGATCTTCACGTTGGGCCAGACCTTGTCCATCACCGGTTTGCCGGCATAGTTGCCTTCCGGATTGCGCCAGAAGTCGGTGATCGAGTCGCCCATGAACAACAGGTCGATGTCGCCAGCCTCTGCGACTTTCACGTTGTTCTGGTGCTTGGGCAGGAAGCCGATGCGCAGATCGGGCTGGATGGCAGTGTTGCGGCCGGGCGGGTGTACTTCGATCAGGTCGGGATAGGCCGCCACGATTTTTTTGGTGTCGGCGTCGGCATTGGCGAGGAAGGCGGCGAGCGAGGCCTTGGCCTTGTCTACTTCGGCTGGAGTCGGCCGCGCCATCTTCACTGCGTCCGGTATTACCACCGGCACCGGTGCCGGCGGTTGCGCCTGCGTGGTCAGCGCAGTCAGGCCCAGCAGCAGGGCAGCGGTCAAACGTTGGGTGTGGCGCAGAACGGGCTTGCTCATCGCTATCGTCATGGGTATCCCCTCGTGGTGTTGTTGTCGTTGTGGTGCGGTTGTGAACCTTATTGTTTCGGATGGGCTCCAGCGAGCCAGTCCTTGGCGGCGTTGTATTCCGGCGTGGCAATCTGCAGCAGGCTGAGCACGGTGTGGAAGTACTCGTCGTGGCTGTATTCGTGGGCGATGCGCTGCTTCAGCAATGCGCGGTCGACCGGATAATGCGGGCCGAACCACAGCAGCGCCGCCACGTGCTTCTGCGCTTCCGGTGCCAGCAGGAACGGCATGCCGTGCAGATAGATGCCGTTCTCGCCGAGCGATTCGCCGTGATCGCTCATGTAGAACATCGCGGTGGCGAAGTCGTCGTGCTTGCGCAGGAAGTTGATGGTCTCGCTGAGGAAGAAATCGGTGTAAAGAATGGCGTTGTCGTAGCTGTTGACGATTTCTTCCGGCCGGCACTGTTCGAGTTGCTTGGTCAGGCAGGTGGGTTGGAAGCGGGCGTATTCGGGTGGATAGCGCTTGAAGTACGACGGGCCGTGCATGCCCATCTGGTGCAGCACGATGGCGATGTCGCCGGTGGGGTGGGCGGCGATCCAGTCATCGAGGCCGTCGAGCATGCCAACGTCGCGGCATTCGACGTCGCAGGCGGTATTGGGCGGGCTGTGCTGGAAGTCCTGGAATTCGACGGCCTTGGCGACGCCCTTGGAGTCGGAGTTGTTGTCGCGCCACAGTACGGCGACGCCGGCGTGCTTGAGCACGTCGAGCACGTTTTCGGTGGTGGCGGCGTCCCTGAGGTCGAAGTCGGTACGATCCGACAGCGAGAACATGCACGGCACCGAGTAGGCGGTCGCGGTGCCGCACGATACGACGTTGGTGAACGAGATGACGTCCTGCGCGGCGAGCAACGGATTGGTTTTGCGGCCGTAACCGTTCAGCGAAAAATGATCGGCACGCGCAGCTTCGCCGACCACCAGGATCACCAGGTTGCGGCGCGTGCCTTGCGCCATGCGTTTGGCCTCGAGGCCGATGGTCTTGCGCACGCTGGTGTCGAAGGCGTTGAAGTGATCCCACGTCATGCGGACGCCGCTGTACACGAAGGTGGCCGGGTTGGCGTAAAAGCGCAGCAGCTTGTGTTCGCGGAAGTAACTGGCGTAGTCGGCGGTAAACGGCAGCGCGCTTGCCAACCACAGCACGATGGTGCCGCCCATCAGTAACAGGCGGTTGCGCAGTTCGCGCGTCCAGCGCGGATAGTAGATACGCACGCGCCACAGCCACAGACTCGGCACCACGCCCATCAGCGCCAGCTGCAGCATCAGCCCGGTGCCGAGCAGGTCGCCGGCTTCGCGCGGGTTGGTCTGGAACACGTTGGTCAACATCGTCGCGTCGACCACGATGTTGAAACGGCCCATGAAGTAGGCTGCGGCGGCGCCGCCGACGAACAGCAAACTCAGTATTGCCTTGGTGGTGTAGCGGAAGCACAGCACGCACAGCAGCAGTACGTGGAAGCCGAACACCATCAGTGCCAGCGACGCCATGAACAGGAAGCCGTGCAGGTCGTTGCCGTACAGGTCGTGCAGGTTATGGAAGAAACTGCGGTTGAAGAACAGGACGAACACCGCCGATATCAGCAGGATCAGCCGGTGAATGCCGATCAGCGGATTGAGCAGGTAACGTAGCAGCGGTTCCATGAGAAGACGTTTCGCTCACCTCTCACCACCACAACGCAAACCGCCGGCGGGTGCCGGCGGTGTCGTCGCGATAGTGGCGCAAGATCAGTTCTTGGTGTCTTTGCCCTCGGCGGTCGCACGTGCCTGCGCCGAACTTTGCATGCCGAAAAACTCGTTCTTGGCGGTGATCACCGAGATCACGTAGCCGCCTTCGACGCCGGTCTTCAGCGGTGCCACGTTGACGGTGATGGTGTCGCCGATGTTGACCATGCCCTTGCGATAACCATCGCGGTACATGTTGTTGAGGCTGTGGCCTTCGACCTCGACCTTGTGCGGACCTTTGGCGTCGGTGATTTCCAGCGTGATCAGCAAATGCGGGTTCTTGGCGCTGAACTCGGTGACTTTGCCGGTGTATTTGCCTTGCTTGGTGAAATCGTATTGCACGGCCGAATGGTGGGCCTGCGCCGTAGTAGCGAGACCGAGCAGTAGAGCGGTGCTGGCGATCAGGGTATGCAGTTTCATGATGTTGGACTCCGGTTGGGATCAGGGCGGCGATGATTATGGAAGAGCTACGCCGGCCTTCTTGGCCAGCTCGTTCAGTTTGGCACTCCAGATTTCTTCATTGCATTCGTACGGCAGCAGGTGGCCATTGGGCACTTCCAGCCAGGTCTTGGTGCCCTTTACCGGCTCGCTGTAAAAGTCGGGGTCGGTCATTACCCAGTCGGCGGCCAGTATACGCCGGCCTTGGGCATCGGTGCCATTGAGGTGGTAGCGCTCGACGATGGTGGCGTTTTCGCTGTGCGGATAGGTCTCGTCCAGTTGTTCGACCAGGTTATCGGTTTCCACCACCAGCGTATCGCCTTCCCAATGCGCGCCGGAGTAGCCGTTGCGGCCGGCGACGCGATCGGCCTGCTTTATTTGGCGATCGCCCAGAAAGAATTGGCGGAGTTCGGTGTGGGCTTCGTAAAGGACTGTGACCTGTTCCGGGCGTTGGATGATTTCCATCGGATAGCCGCCTGAGCCAGTCATCGAACCCGGCATGCCGGTGCCGAGGCAGGAGCCGCTGGAGCTGGCGCCGCTTTCGCGCACCAGGTTCATGAAGGCTTCTCGACGGGCCTTGGGTTTGGGCAGCAGCGGCAAGCTCGGTGCTGCCCCGCGCACGGGAGGCGCGGCGCCAGGTGCGCGCGGACCGTTGGTCCACAGCCCGGTGAAATCCGGATGGGTGGCTTCCGCCGCCATCGTTGCCGACGCGGCGAGGCCGAGGCCAACGGCCAAGGCCAGTGATTTAACGATCGAAACAGTCATGCAGATACCCCTCTCTCGGTAGATAGTTCGCCCTTTGCGGGTCTCGTGTGATAGAGCCTTCAGCTCCTGGGTGCTCTGCACCCAGGTCTAAAAAGCTCAATGAAACGGATGATTGAGGATGATGGTTTCCTCGCGATCCGGTCCGGTGGAAATGATGTCAACTGGCGCTTCTATTAATTGTTCGATGCGCCGGATGTAGTTTCGCGCATTCTCTGGCAGTTCGTCGAGAGAGCGCACGCCGAAAGTCGTCTCTTTCCAGCCCGGCAGTTCTTCGTACACGGGCTCCAGCGTGTTGTAGCTGTCGAAACTGGTCAGACAGGCCATCGAACTGGAGTTGTTGCCCTTGTAGCCGGTGCAGATCTTGACCTTGTCGAGGCCGTCGAGCACGTCGAGCTTGGTCAGGCAGATGCCGCTGACGCTGTTGATGCGGATCGACAGTTTGACGGCGGCGGCATCGAACCAGCCGCACCGGCGTTGGCGGCCGGTGGAGGCGCCGATTTCCTGGCCCTTGCGGAACAGTTGTTCACCGACGGCGTCGAACAGCTCGGTCGGCAACGGACCGCTGCCGACGCGCGTGGTGTAGGCCTTGGTGATGCCGAGCACGTAGTCGAGATAGAGCGGGCCGTAGCCGCTGCCGGTGGAGGTGCCGCCGGCGGTGGTGTTGGATGACGTCACGTACGGATAGGTGCCGTGATCGATGTCGAGCAACGAGCCCTGTGCGCCTTCGAACAAAATGTTCTCGTGCTGTTTGCGCGCGTTATGCAGCAGGTCGGTGGTGTCGCACACCAGCGGCCGGATGCGTTCGGCCATCTGCAGCGAGTCGTCGAGCGTCTGCTGGTAATCGATGGCGGCGACGTTGAAGTAGTGGGTCAGCACGAAGTTGTGGAACTCGAGCACTTCGGCCAGGCGATCGCCGAAGTGTTTGGCTTGCAGCATTTCGCCGAGACGGATGCCGCGGCGCGCCACCTTGTCTTCGTAGGCCGGGCCGATGCCGCGGCCGGTGGTGCCGATCTTGTTGGCGCCTTTTTTCAGTTCGCGCGCCTGATCCAGCGCGATGTGATACGGCAGGATCAGCGGACACGCGGCACTGATGCGAAGATTGCCGGCATTGACCGTGACACCCTGCGCCGCGACCTCGTCGATTTCCTTCAGCAGCGCGGTGGGCGACAGCACGACGCCGTTGCCGATCACGCAGGTGACGCCGTCGCGCAGGATGCCGGACGGCAGCAGGTGCAACACCGTTT
>DATJXP010000244.1:0-8755 GCA_035500035.1 Candidatus Acidiferrum sp.
ACGGCCTCAACGAAGGCTTTGAATTCCACAATCCCAACGTCAAGGGAGAATGCGGTTGCGGCGAGAGCTTCACCGTCTGAGCCGTAGCGGCCGGAGGTATAGCGTGCCGCAGGTTCGCGATCCACTGTCATGCCCGTGACCGACTACTTCGCCATCCTGGGCGTGCCGGCCTCCAGCGAAATCGATCGTGCACGCCTCGATGCCCAATATCGCAGCCTGCAGGCGCAGTGGCATCCCGATCGCTTCGTCACAGCGTCCGAAGCCGAACGCCGCCAGGCTTTGCAGCAAGCCAGCCTGATCAACGATGCGTACCAGATGTTGAAGCAGCCATTGCGCCGTGCCGAGCATCTGCTGGAACTCAAGGACACCGATGCCGCCGTACACCAGGCACGCAAACTGGAGCCGGCCTTCCTGTTGCACCAGTTGGAGCAGCGCGAAGAACTGGAGCGGCTCGGCCAACGGCGCGATCAGGCGGCTTTCGCCAGGTTGCGCCGCGATACCGAGACGGAATTGCAACTGCAGTGGCGGGACTTTGCCGCCACCGTGCAGCAACAGGATTGGTGCAGTGCGCGGCTGTCTCTGCAAAAATTGCAGTTCCTGCACAAGCTGCAGGAAGAGCTCGACCATCTCGAAGATCGCTGGCTGGACACGCTGGATAATTGAACCATGGTGCTATTCACGATTGCCGAACCAGGCCAGGGTCGCGCCCGTCAGGTGATACGGCGCAAGCGCGCGGTGGGCATCGATCTGGGCACCACCAATTCGCTGGTGGCGGTGGCGAAGGAAGGCAAGGCTCACGTCATCCCGGACGTGCACGAGCGGCTGTTGTTGCCGTCGGTCGTGCAGTACCGCAGCGATGGCTCGTTGCTGGTCGGTGACGATGCCGTCGAATCGACGGCGAGCGGCACCACGATTTCCTCGTCCAAGCGGTTGATGGGGCGCGGGCTCGCCGACATCGATTACCAGGTTCCGTACCAACTGCGGCAGCCAGCCTCTGGCGGCATGGTGGAGATCGTCACCGCCAACGGCGCGGTATCGCCGGTACAGGTGGCGGCCGACATACTGAAGACGTTGGCGACACGCGCCGAATCGGCACTTGGTGGCGAGCTCGACGGTGTCGTCATCACGGTACCGGCCTATTTCGACGAAGCGCAGCGCCAGGCCACGCGCGCCGCGGCGCGCATTGCCGGACTCAACGTGCTGCGCCTGCTCAATGAACCTACGGCCGCCGCCGTCGCCTACGGTCTCGATCAGCGTTTGCAAGGCACCTTGATGATCTACGATCTTGGCGGCGGTACCTTCGATGTGTCATTGATGCGGTTGCACAACGGCGTGTTCGAGGTGTTGGCCATCGGCGGCAACAGCGCACTCGGCGGCGACGACTTCGACCGCGCCATCGTCGATTGGTTGCTGCGGCAATCGGGTCGGTCGGCACCGGATGCGGATACGCTGCGCCAGTTGTTGCGCAAGACGCGCGCCGCCAAGCACGCGCTGACCACGGCCGATAGCTCTGTAGTCGAACTCGACGACTGGCGTGGCACGCTGACGCGCGATACCTTGCATGGCCTGATCGATGCCTACATCGACACCACGCTACGCGCCTGTCGCCGGGTGCTGAAAGATGCCCAACTGGAAGCGGCCGACATCACCGACGTGGTGCTGGTCGGCGGTTCCACCCGTACGCCGCGCGTGCAACAGAAGGTGAAGGAGTTCTTCGGGCGCGAGCCGCTGTGTTCGATCGACCCCGATCAAGTGGTTGCGTTGGGCGCCGCGTTGCAGGCCGACGTGCTGGCCGGCAACAAGTACGGCGATGCCGCGCTGTTGCTCGACGTGATCCCGCTGTCGCTCGGCATCGAGACGATGGGCGGACTGATGGAGAAGATCGTGCCGCGCAACAGCACGATTCCGGTCGTACGCGCGCAAGAGTTCACCACGTATAAAGACGGCCAGACCGCGATGTCCATCCACGTGTTCCAGGGCGAGCGCGAGCTGTGCGGCGACAATCGTTCGCTGGCGCGTTTCGAACTGCGCGGCATTCCGCCGATGGTGGCGGGAGCTGCCCGCATCAAGGTAACGTTCCAGGTCGATGCCGACGGTCTGCTGCAAGTGCAGGCGGAGGAGGTGAGCTCCGGCATCCGCAGCAGTGTGGTGGTGAAGCCGTCGTTCGGACTGGACGAGCAGGATATCGCCGGCATGATCAAGGCGTCGATCGACAGCGCCGCCGACGACAAGGCAAAGCGCAGCCTGCGCGAGAAGCAGGTCGAGGCGCAGCGTCATCTCGCAGCGCTGCAAGCGGCGCTGGGCCAGGACGGTAACAGTCTGTTGACGGCAGAGGAGCGGCAGCAACTCGAACAGGCGATGGCCAAACTGCAGCAGGCCGCCGCCGGCGACGATGCCGCCCTGATCGAGCGCTTGACCGATGCCCTCAATGCCCAGAGCCGCGATTACGCCGGTCGCCGCATGGATGCCGGTATCCGCGCCGCGTTGGCCGGGCAAAAACTCGATGTCGTGGGAGACAACCTCTGATGCCACAGATCGTATTCCTGCCCAATGCCAAGGTTTGTCCGCAAGGCGCGGTCATCGTGGCGGAAACCGGCGAAAGCATCCTCGATGCCGCGTTGCGCAACGGCATCGAGATCGAGCATGCCTGCGAGAAATCCTGCGCTTGTACCACGTGTCACGTCCTCGTGCGGGAGGGCTTCGACAGTCTGGAAGCTTCCGACGAACTGGAAGACGACCAACTGGACAAGGCCTGGGGCCTGGAACCCGACTCCCGGCTCGGCTGCCAGGCCGTGGTCGGGACCGAGGACCTGGTGGTCGAAATTCCTCGCTATACCATCAACATGGTGGCGGAAAAGCGTTGATTTAACGCCAAATTCGCCTTCAGCAGGGTACCTTTGTCGGGCAAAGGCGCATACAATACGCGACCTGTTTTTTTAGCCCTACGCTGGAGTTTCGAATGGCAGTAGAACGTACCCTTTCCATCATCAAGCCGGACGCCGTGGCCAAGAACGTGATCGGCAAAATCATCAGCCGTTTCGAAGACGGCGGCTTGAAGGTAGTGGCAGCCAAGATGTTGCAGCTCAACGACGATAGCGCCGGCGGTTTCTACGCGGAACACAAAGCCCGTCCCTTCTTCAAAGACCTGGTGGGCTTCATGACTTCCGGTCCGGTCATCGTGCAGGTGCTGGAAGGCGAGAATGCGATCGCGAAAAACCGCGAGTTGATGGGCGCCACCAATCCGGCCCAGGCCGCACCCGGCACCATCCGCGCGGATTTCGCCAAGTCGATCGATGCCAATGCCGTGCATGGTTCCGATTCGGCCGCTTCGGCCCAGCGTGAAATCGCCTATTTCTTCAAGACCGAGGAAATCTGTCCTCGGCTGTTCTGATTCGATGCCGGCACGCGCCGGTTCGTGGTAACCCCCATGCCGAACGCATTGACCAATCTGCTGGGAATGAACAAGCAAGCGCTGGAGGCCAAGCTCGCCGAGTGGGGCGAAAAGCCTTTTCGCGCCGTGCAACTGCAGAAATGGATCCACCAGAGCGGCGTGACCGATTTCGATCTGATGACCAACATCAGCAAGGACTTGCGGGAAAAACTGAAGACCGTCGCCGAAGTCCGCCCGCCGAAGATCCGCGACACCTTTGCCGCGCAGGATGGCTGCTACAAGTGGATCGTCGAAGTCGAAAGCGGCAGCGGCGTCGAGATGGTGTACATCCCGGAAGCGGGGCGCGGCACGCTGTGCATTTCGTCGCAGGCCGGCTGCAGTCTCGACTGCTCGTTCTGCGCGACCGGCAAACAGGGCTTCAATAGCGATCTCACTGCCGCCGAAATCATCGGTCAACTGTGGCTGGCCAATCGCGAACTCGGCGGTTTCGTCCAACCGGCTTCCGCCAAGACCACGCGCCCCGTCACCAATGTCGTGATGATGGGCATGGGCGAACCGTTGTTGAATTTCGACAGCGTAATGACTGCCGTCGAATTGATGATGGACGACAACTGCTACGGCCTGTCGAAGCGCCGCGTGACGATTTCCACCTCCGGCGTGGTGCCGGCCATCCGCCGCCTGCACGAATTCACCGATGCCTCGTTGGCGTTGTCGCTGCATGCGCCCAATGACGCGCTACGTGACCAGATCGTGCCGATCAACCGTAAATATCCGATCAGGGAGTTGCTGCAGAGCGTCAACGAGTACCTTGAATCGCTGCCGGACAGCCGAGTCGCCACCATCGAGTACATCCTGATCAGCGGCGTCAACGATCATCGCCAGCACGCGCGCGAACTGGCCGAGCTGCTGCGCGGCACTCCCTGCAAGATCAACCTGATTCCGTTCAATCCGTTCGAAGGCTCCGACTACAGGCGCTCGAGCAACAACGCGATCAGCACCTTCCGCAAGCTGCTGCAGGACGCCGGCTACACCGTGACGATACGCACGACGCGCGGCGACGAGATCGGCGCCGCTTGTGGCCAGCTGGTTGGCCAGGTGGATGACAAGACCCGCCGCAATGCGCGGCATCTGGCGCAGCGCGCCAAACAACAGGCCGACAACGGCACGCAGCCGGTGCGGGTGGTTGGCTCTGCTACCGCGAGGAGGGCAGGATGAAAACGCTCAGACTACTCGCCGTTCTCGGCATGGCTTTGCTGGCACTGGCCGGCTGCGTCACCGAAACCACCGGCGGCTTCAATGCCAAGAAGTCGGATGCCGATGCGCTGAAGGATTACATCAAGCTCGCCAACGGTTATCTCGAGCAGAACGATCTGGTGAACAGCAAACGGCATCTGGCCAATGCGGCCAAGCTCGATCCCAACAACAGCGAGATCCAGGGTATCTGGGGCCTGGTTTATGCGCGCGAAGGCGAAGCGGACCTGGCCGACAAGAGCTTCGAGAAAGCGTTGCGACTGGACCCGAAAAATTCCAAGGCCCGCAACAACTATGCGGCTTTCCTGTTTGCCAGCAACCGCTACGAAGATGCCTACAAGCAGTTGGAGAAAGTGGTGGAAGACACCCAGTACGAGGCGCGGCCACAGGCGTTCGAGAACCTTGGACTCGCGGCATTGCGGCTCAATCGCCCCAAGGACGCTGAAACCGCCTTCACGCGTGCGGTGCAACTGGATTCCACCAAGTTGCGTTCCACGCTGGAGCTGTGTGGCCTCAGTCTGGCGCGCAACGATCCGAAGCAGGCCCAGGCCCAGTACCGCCGCTATCTGACCTTGTTGCAGTTGTACAACGTTCCGCAAAACGCACGCGGCCTCTGGATCGGCGTGCAACTGGAAGCATCGCTCGGCAACCGCGACAATGCCCGTACCTACGGCAAGCAGTTGCAAACCAATTTTGCGTCCGCGCCGGAAACCAGGCTTTACGAACAACTGGCGGATTCTTTCAAATGACGGACACCGGGCTTCAGTCGCAGTTCCA
The DNA here is from genome assembly GCA_035500035.1 of Candidatus Acidiferrum sp. Classification (GTDB taxonomy): domain Bacteria; phylum Pseudomonadota; class Gammaproteobacteria; order Pseudomonadales; family Pseudohongiellaceae; genus CAILUG01. The sequence continues at coordinate 5,420 of DATJXP010000244.1, forward strand.
GACAGGGCTTACACCCGGTGCCCGCCTGCGCCAGGCACGCGAGGCGGCAGGTCTTTCCCATGCCGCGATCAGCGAAGCGCTGCATTTGACGGTGCACTACATCAAGTCGATCGAGAACGACGAGTACCACAAACTGCCGGGTCTCATCTTCGTCAAAGGCTACATCCGCGCCTATGCCCGTTACCTGAAGCTCGATGTCGAATCCTTGCTGGCCGGCTGCGATCACCAGTTGCAGAACATGCCGGAGATCAAGAGTCAAACGCTGGCCGGCAACTACACGCGCAAGCGCAACGACCAGGCCATCGGTTGGGCCATCGCCGCGACGCTGGTGATCGTGCTCGGCATCGGTGTCGTCTGGTGGTTCTTCGGTCGTGGCCAGGAAACGCATACGACGACGGTGACGCAGACCGTCATCCAGAGCCCTGCCAATGTGGCGCCTGCAGCGACGGAAGACGCTGCTGCCGCCAATGGCGATGCTGCTACTGCCGCCGAAGCGCAGGACCAGGCGGCCACCGACACAACGGGAACAGGCAATGCGACACCCGAACCGCCCGTCACCACCGAGCCACCGGCGACCCCGGCGACGGGAGCGGCGCGCTGATGCGTATGCAGTCTCCCATCGTGCGCCGCAAGTCCCGCCAGATCATGGTGGGCAAGGTGCCGGTCGGCGGTGACGCGCCGATTGCCGTGCAGAGCATGACCAACACCGACACCTGCGACGTTGTCGCCACGCTGGAGCAGATCCGCCGTCTCGAGGCCGTGGGTGCCGACATCGTCCGCGTGTCGGTGCCGACGATGGAAGCGGCCGAGGCCTTCAAACAGATACGCGCCGGTTCGACCGTGCCGCTGGTGGCCGACATCCACTTCGATTACCGCATCGCACTGAAGGTGCTCGAGTACGGCGTCGATTGCCTTCGCATCAACCCGGGCAACATCGGTCGCGATGATCGTGTGCGCGCCGTGGTCGAATCGGCGCGGGACAAGAACGTGCCGATCCGCATCGGCGTCAATGCCGGTTCGCTCGGCAAGGAACTGATGCGCAAGTACGGCGAACCCAATGCCGACGCGATGGTCGAAAGTGCGCTGCACCACATCGACATTCTCGACAGCTACGATTTCCAGAATTTCAAAGTCAGCCTGAAGGCGTCGGAAGTGTTCATGACGGTCGCTGCCTATCGCAAACTGGCGACGCAGATCGACCAGCCGTTGCATCTCGGCATCACCGAAGCCGGCGGCATGCGCAGCGGCACCGTCAAGTCGTCGGTCGGACTCGGACTGCTGCTGATGGACGGCATCGGCGACACCATCCGCATTTCGCTGGCCGCCGATCCGGTGGAAGAAATCAAGGTCGGCTTCGACATCCTCAAGTCGCTCGGCTTGCGCCACAAGGGCGTGAACCTTGTCGCGTGCCCAAGCTGTTCGCGCCAGAACTTCGATGTCATCGCCACCGTCAATGCGCTGGAAGCGCGGCTGGAGGACATCACTACGCCGATCGACGTGTCGGTGGTCGGCTGCATCGTCAACGGCCCGGGTGAAGCCTATGTCGCCGATGTAGGTTTGACCGGTGCCACGCCGTTCAACATGGCTTATGAAAACGGCGTCACCAGCCACAAGATCGCCAACGAAAACCTGGTCGATGAACTGGAGAAGATGGTCCGCCGCAAGGTGGCGGAAAAACAGGCTTCGACCAGCAACGAACCGCGACCGGTCAAACTGGTCGGACAAGCGAGTTAGCCAATGCAGAAGATCCAGGCCATCCGGGGCATGAACGACGTGCTGCCGGCCGAAGCCCCGCGTTGGCAGTACGTCGAGCAGATTGCCCGCGATCTCTTTGCCTGTCACGGCTACCAGGAAATCCGTTTTCCGGTGCTGGAGCAGACCGAACTGTTCAAGCGTTCGATCGGCGAAGTCACCGACATCGTCGAAAAAGAGATGTACACGTTTGAAGACCGCAACGGCGACAGCCTGACGCTGCGGCCGGAAGGCACGGCCTGTTGCGTGCGTGCGGCCGAGCAGGGCGGCCTGCTGTACAACCAGACCCAGAAGCTGTGGTACTTCGGCCCGATGTACCGGCACGAGCGGCCGCAGAAGGGCCGCTACCGCCAGTTCTTCCAGTTCGGCCTCGAATGCTTCGGCATGGCCGGCAGCGACATCGAAGGCGAGGTGTTGCTGCTGTGCGTTGAACTGTGGCGCAAGCTCGGCATCGCCGAATTCGTGCAGCTCGAACTCAACAACATCGGCAGCTCGGCCGATCGCGCCCGTTTCGGTGCCGCGCTGCGCGACTTCCTGCTGCCGCTCAAGGACCAGCTCGACGAAGACAGCCAGCGGCGGCTCGACAGCAACGTGCTGCGCGTGCTCGACAGCAAGGTGCCGACCACCCGCGCCTTGCTGGCGAATGCACCGACGCTGGACCAGTTCGTCGACGACGATTCCAGGCGGCAGTTCGGCGAAGTGCTGCAATTGCTCGACGCGGCCGGCATCCGCTATACGCTGAATCCGTCGCTGGTACGCGGTCTCGATTACTACAACGGCCTGGTGTTCGAGTGGACCACCGACAAGCTCGGCTCGCAGGCCACGGTCTGCGGCGGCGGTCGCTACGACAACCTGGTCAAACAGCTCGGCGGCAGTCCGACGCCAGCCGTAGGCTTTGGCATGGGGGTCGAACGCTTGCTGCTGCTGCTGGAGGCAACCGAACGTTTCCCGGCCGATCTCGGCAAGAACGTCGATGTGTACCTGGCGCTGGTGGGGCAGGGCGTACAGTCCCAGGGGCTGCTGCTGGCCCGTGACTTGCGCCGGAGCCTGCCGTCGTTGCGCATTTTGACCCACTGCGGCGGCGGTAAATATAATGCCCAGCTCAAAAAGGCCTTTGCCTCGGGTGCACGCTGCGCGGTGATCCTCGAGGGCGACGGCCCCCAACAGCAGGCAAAAATCAAGACACTGGATGCAGACGGTTCAGGTTCCACACAGGAGCTGCCGGTAAACTCACTGGCCGCCGAACTGGCTCGCATCTTTAGCAAACACTGACGGAGACTTGCCCTTGGCACTCGACACGACCGAAGAAGAACAAGTAGAAGCCCTCAAGCGCTGGTGGAATGACAACGGCACGTCGATGCTGCTCGGTATCGTCATCGTGCTGGCATTGCTGCTGGGTGCACGCAAATGGCAGGAGTCGCAGGAAAACACTGCCGGCGAAGCCTCCGAACTGTACGACCAGTTGGCCCAGATGTCGGTGGCCAGCGTCAGCAAGCCGGTTTCCGAGGATGACCTGCTGGCCGCCAGCCGCGTCTACACCCGGCTCAAGCAGGAATTTGCCTCCAGTATCTACACCCGTTACGG
>DATJXP010000245.1:0-4032 GCA_035500035.1 Candidatus Acidiferrum sp.
ACCGTGCAGGTTCAACGTGCCACCCGACAGCATGATGCCGCGGTCGCCCATGCCCATCATCTGCTCGCCTTTGACGTTGTCGGTCAGCGTGATGGTGGCCTTGTGCGTATAGGGTTTGGCTTCGGTGCCGATCTGCAGCTCTCCGTGCACCATGATCCACTCGGTACTCAATTCCAGATCGGCCTTGTCCGAGAAGCTCAGCTTGCCGTTGATGGTGATACCGCCCAACGCGGGCGTAGTGACGTCGAGCACCACGTCCTTACCGCTCGGAATCTCGACCTTGTCGCCTGCCACTGGCACTTTCTTGTTGGGCCACGTAGCAGGCTTGGACCAGAGTTCTTCCTTGGCCTGGGCGGTGGTGATGCCGCCAAGCAGCAGGCACACTGGCAAGGCCAATGCAAAGGTAAAAAGGGACACATGCGATTTCGTTTTCATTTTTATACTCCCTTGGTCGAGCGGGTACTCGAGCAGATGATGAAAGGCTTGGCGCTCTGATCGCAAAGCGTACGCGATCTTATGCGTGAAATGCGTAAAAAAACAGCGGAGGCAGCTCCCCAAAACAGAACCCCCGGCAGTTGCCGGGGGTTCGCGTTCATACTGCAGGGTTCAGCTTAACGGCTGACTTGTACGTTGGTGCCGCCACCAGGGGCGCCGGTGCCGGGGTCACCGGCGGAAACCACTTTGACCCACAGCGTATCCTTGGTCTTGAAGTACGCGGTGTCGGTGGCTTTGCGCAGCGCATCCATACTGCTCTGCTCGGTACCCGAGGCCGCAGTGGAGAAGCCCTGCAGCTCGAAGATCACCCACGAGCCTTTGTCCAGCTCAGTCAGGTTCAGGTTCAGGGTTGGCCGTTCGGTGGCCACCTTGATCGTAGTGCCGGCGCGTACGTTGGTGGCTCCGGTTATCGTGTACTCCTTGCCATTGCGGCTAAGCACGACCGGCGGCTGAGCAGGCGCTCCACCACCGAAACCGCCGCCTGGACCGCCCGCTCCTGCAGGACGAGGCGCCCCACCAGGTGCGCCAGCTGCTGCCGGAGCCGCACCGGGACCGCCGGCCACTGCGGGGCCAGGGCCGGCCGCAGCACCAGGACCACCAGCGCCGCCACCCGGAGGACGCGCGCCGAATCCACCGCCGGGAGCAGCGAAACTCAAGCGCCCGACATCGCCCTTGCACACGGCCGCATTCCAGTCAGGCTTGATCTGGCAGGCTTCAACGTCGGTGGCGATGCTGTCGTTGGGGCCATCGTTGATGATCACGAACGAATTGGGGCCCATACCGAGCGAGCCGTCCTTGTCCCGGTACGCTGCTGTCTTGTACGAAGTACTGCCGCCGTTATCGCTGGCCCACTTCGCATTGCCTGCCATCGGCGGGAAATACACCGGCTTGGCATTCACGAACTTCAAGTGCTCGAACCCGTTGTTGGTGCTGACACCGAAGCTGCTGAACAACAGATTGGAGATCGCGCCGGTCTTGCGGGTGGCGTTGTCTTCGAAGTTCTCGAAGGTGGTGTTGATGATGTCGTGCCGGTAGTCGTAGTACTCGTAACCACGGATCGGGAAATCCGGCAGCATCGGCTTCGGCAAACTGCGGCCGTATGCCTTCTCGGCGTCGGTGCTGGGGTTGCCGATGTTCTCGGTTTCGCCGACGAACAGCGAGTCAACCACGCGCGAGGTAAATTCGTAACGACCGAAGGCGCCCGACGCGTGCGTGAAGCCGATGGCGTTGTCGGCCAGCTTCACGTTCTTGAACATGTGCATCTCGCCGCGGCCCCAGATGGCGCCGTTGCGGTTCTTGTAGCCGGTCAGATCTTCGAACACCGCTATCACCGGTTTGCTGTTGGGATCAGCAGGATTTTCCAGGCCGGTATGCGAAGGGCCGGTCACACCGAACGTGTTGTTGGGGTTGAGGTTGCGGTCGAACATGAACGAGTCGTAGTTGGAGTGGGCGACGTTGCCCTTGAACTCCTTGAACGGCGTGCGACGCGGCCACGTGGCCTTGCTGGCGTCGGAATCCTGGAACGCGCCGTTCGGGTGTTCGTTCAATGACATCCAGAAGCCGTTGGCATCGGAACCTGCAGCGACGTTGTCGCGGTAGGTGTTGTCCGGATTGGTGATCCAATAGCTCGACGCGGTGTTGTCCGACGGCAGCAGCACATCCTTGGATTGCTGGCCGTTCTGTCTGACGGCCGCGCGATCGCCGTAGTTCGGGTTTTCGCCGGCGGCGGCGAGATTGGTCGGCACGCAGGCCTTGCTGGTATGGCACTTGGTCTGGATCGCCAGATTGTGGATAAACTCGTTGCCGTGCTCGATGCCGTCTTCCATGAAGAAGCAGTGGCCGACGGTGTTGTAGGTCACGTTGTTTTCCACATGCAGGAAGTTGGTGCCGTGCACCGTCACGCAGCGGTTGTAGGTATCGTGGATGGCGGCATTCTTGATGTACTGACCTTTGGCGTCGCCGACCAAGTGCCAGTGGATCGGATAGCGTGCCAGTTCGAGGTTCTGGCCCATGCGATTGAGCTCGACGCCTTCGACATACATCTTGCTCGTCACCATCGCCATGATGTGGCCGCCGAAGAAAGTCTGTGCTGCGTCTTCGGAAGCTTGTACTTTGATGTTGCGTGTCAGCAAGCCGACTTCGCCGCGTTCATCGACATCGAACGTGATCTTGCCGAAGTGCATGTATTCCAGCGGTTTGTCGAGCGTGATCGCGTTGCCTTTGATCGCCGCAATCGTGCGACGTTCGGCCTGACGCGGGTTGAAGTCGGTTGACGCCAGCACGATCTCGTCACCTGCTTTCCATTGCGCGGCATTCAGCACTTCGATGCTGGTGCTGCCGGCATCGGCAGTCTTCGCCAGCTTGGTCCAGGTATTGGTACGGTTGCCGTGCAGGTTCAAGGTGCCGCCCGACAACATGATGCCGCGGTCGCCCATGCCCATCATCTGCTCGCCTTTGACGTTGTCAGTCAGAGTGATAGTCGCCTTGTGCGTGTAAGGTTTGGCTTCGGTGCCGATCTGCAGTTCACCGTGCACCATGATCCACTCGGTGGTAAGTTCGAGGTCGGCCTTGTCAGAGAAGCTCAGCTTGCCGTTGATCGTGATACCGTCCAACGCGGGCGGGCTGACGTCAAGCACCACGTCCTTGCCGCTGGCAATATCGACCTTGTCGCCGGCGGCCGGCACTTTCTTGTCGGGCCAGGTGGCAGGATTGGACCAGAGCTCTTCCTTGGCCTGGGCGATGCTGAAACCGCCGAGCAGAATGCACATCGGCAGGGCTACAGCAAGAATGGACACGCGCGATTTCATTTTCATTTTTTTATACCCCCTTGGTTGAGCGGATACTCGTGCAGGCTATGTATTAATAGAGCGTATGAATGGAGCAAATCCTCGTTCGTCAAACGCCAGCGATGTTAAGCGCGAAATACGTGAAAAAAAAGTGGAACTTAGCCCCTCGCTGAACGCTCTGCTACCATTGATCCCCTATCTGAATGACGGACGTCAACGACTGGCACACGAAAGGCCAGACGGAACATTGTGCAGAGCGTAAAAACCAGACAACACCGAATAAAAACAAAAGGAGGAAGCCCCATGAAACTGCTATTGAACCGTTGGACCCATGTCATTGCAGGACTGCTGCTGTGTTTGAGCCCACTGACCAGGGCGCAGGAAATGACGCCAGCCACGCTGGTGGACCGCCAGCAAGTGCAGGACCTGATCACGCACTACTATTACAACTTCGGCCGCGAGAATCCGGAAAACTTTTCCGATTTCTACGCCGACGACGCCGAACTGATCCTCGGCACCAAGTCCTACAAGGGCAAGGACGGCATCATGCAGGCCTATGGCCGCGCGCCCGGCAGTCCGCCGCGCAAAGCCCCGGAGCGTTACACCTTCAACGTGACCATCAGCAATCCGCTCATCACCGTGCACGGCAACACCGCCACCTCGGAATTGATCTTCACCGAATACGTGCAGGAGAAACAGGGCGATCCCACCAAGATGACGACACAGGGCCGCGAGTACTCCACCTTCGTCA
>DATJXP010000246.1:0-3558 GCA_035500035.1 Candidatus Acidiferrum sp.
CTAAGGGCCACCTGGCAGGGATACCAGGTAGCCGCACGGATCGCAGCGCGATGGAATTTACAACTTCAGCCAAGCACGGCTGACCACAGGAGAGAGCAAGATGCTGAAAACCTCGAAAATTGCAGTGTTTTTCTTATTCACCACCATCCTGGCTTCGACGGCGGCCGCCGGCGGGACGTATGACGGAATCTGGACCGAAGATGCCGCCATTGTCACGGAGTACTTCACGCTGCAGCAGAACGGCAGCACCATCATCGTCGCGGATCTCGACTCGTCGAAGAAAACCTGGGATGCCTACCAAGGCTCGATCGATGCCAACAACAAGATCACCATCAACATGATTTTGTCGATGCTGTATCCGGGCGCGAAAGCAACGGTCACGCTGGAATTTTCCAGCTCGACAAAAGGCACGCTTACCCTGGTGAGCTGCACGCCGCCGCCCAACTCCAACATCCACTGCAACTCGACGCCTGGCGCGCAAACGCAGATAAAGAGAATTTTCTAACCTCGATGCCGCGCAAAACCACTGACGGCCGCTGGCTCGTCGATCGGCGGCCGGACGGCGGTTACGGCCGGCGGATCCGCAAGCTATTCCGCGACAAGGCCGAGGCGCTGCGCTTCGAAGCGCACCTGGTCAACGCGGCGACGCAGAAAAAGCCGTGGAATCCACAGCCGGCCGATCGGCGCACGCTGGGCCAGTTGATCGATCGCTGGAACGAGCTGCACGGCCAGTACCTGAAAGCCGGCGCCGATCGGCTGCGCATGCTCAACGCACTCAACGCGCGCCTGGGCAATCCGATCGCGTCACAGCTCGATGGCAAGCGGTACCTGGACGATCGCGCCAGGCGGATCCGCGACGGCGTGACACCCAACACTGCGAACCACGAGCTGGCTTACTTGAAGGCTGTATTTAACGAGCTGGCTCGCGCTGACGAGTGGGAAGGACCGAACCCGATGGCGAAGGTGCGGCGCATCAAGCACGACGACACCAAGCTGACCTACCTCAGCGCCGACCAAATCCTGCAGCTGCTCGAGCAGTGCGCGCTCAGCAACAACCTGGCGCTGCTGCCGATGGTGACGGTGTGCCTGGCAACGGGTGCGCGCTGGGGCGAGGCGCTGATGCTGAAAGCCGACCAGGTGCGAGATGGCCAGATCTCGTTCCACGGCACGAAGTCGTTCAAGTCGCGCAGCGTGCCGTACAAGAACGTCGTCATCGATGAGTGGATCCGCGGCCGCCGCGGCGTGTTGTTTCATGAATGCACAGGCGCGTTCAAGGAGGCGATCGACCGTGCCGGCATCGAGCTACCGAAGGGCCAGCTCACGCACGTGTTGCGGCACACATTCGCGTCGCACTACATGATGAACGGTGGCGACATCCTGACGCTGCAGCGTATCCTTGGCCATCAATCACTGACGATGACGATGCGCTATGCCCATTTTTCACCAGGCCACCTGGCCGACGTCCCGAAACGCTCGCCGCTGGCGGCACTTTCTGGACACTTTTTGGACGTTCGCCGCAAGGCGACGATTTACTGAGTTAGAAAAACACTGTTTTTCTCGGAAAATCTGGTGCCGGCACGGGGATTCGAACTCCGGACCTACTGATTACAAGTCAGTTGCTCTACCAGCTGAGCTATACCGGCAACAAAAGCGCGCGCATGTTAGCAATGCCCGACTGGAGCGGCAATGTTTACCTTGCGTTACTGCCGGCTCTCCTCCCCCTTATCTTGCTTCGTAACTGCCATGACTGCATCGAGCTCTTTGACCAAATCGCCTGAATGGCAACAAATGCTGGCGCTCGGCAAACAATCGCTGCCACCTCTCATCGATCTGTTTCGCATTGATCCCACCCGCGCCGGGCGTTACCGGCTCGAAGCGGCCGGATTGACGCTGGACTATTCCAAAAACCTGCTGACCGACGCCATCAAATCGGTACTGTTGCATTTGGCGCTGCGCGCCGACATGCCCGGAAGAATTGCCGCACTGTTTCGCGGCGAGCATGTCAACAACACCGAAGATCGCCCTGCACTGCACATGTTGCTGCGTTCGCCAGCCAAGGCGACAGCACGTGAACAGGAAGTGCATGCAACTCTTGACCGTATGGAACGCTTCGTCACTGCCGTGCATGACGGCAGTTGGCGCGGCCACGGCAATCAAGTCATCCGCAACATCGTCAACATCGGCATTGGCGGTTCGGATCTGGGACCAGCGATGACGTATGCGGCATTGACGCCTTATCACGCCGGCAATCTGCATTGTCATTTCGTTTCCAATGTCGATCCGCTTCATCTGGAGCAGACGCTGAATGCGCTGAGTGCAGAGTCCACTCTGTTCGTGATCGCTTCCAAGACTTTTACCACGCTGGAAACGATGCAGAATGCCGAAGCCGCACGCCGCTGGGTGTTGCAGAGCGGCGTGCCGCAATCCGCGTTGCAAAAGCACTTCGTCGCCGTCAGCGCCAATGTCGAAAAGGCCGCTGCTTTCGGCATCGCGCGCGACAACATCTTTCCGATGTGGGACTGGGTGGGTGGCCGCTATTCGCTGTGGTCGGCCATCGGCCTGCCGGTTGCGCTCGGCGTCGGCATGCCTGATTTCCGCGCGCTGCTGCACGGCGCGCACTTGATGGACGAACACTTCCGCTCTGCAGAGCTGGCGCACAACATGCCGGTATTGTTGGCGCTGCTGACCCATTGGTACTACCACGGTCACGGCGCGCACAGCCATGCCGTGCTGCCTTATGCGCAGAATCTGCATTTGTTTCCGGCTTTTTTGCAACAACTCGACATGGAAAGCCTGGGCAAGAGCGTGGATCAGCATGGGCAAACCCTCGGCTGCGACAGCGGCGGCATCCTGTGGGGCAGTGCCGGCACCAACGGCCAGCATTCATTTCATCAGTTGCTACACCAGGGCACGCGCCTGATTCCGGCCGACTTCATCGCCGCAATTGAAAGTCACAGCAGCAATCGCGAAGCCCACCTGCATCTATTGGCCAACTGTTTTGCGCAAAGCCAGGCGCTGATGGCGGGCAAATCGGTGGCAGCCGCGAAAGCGGAACTGCTGCAGCAAGGCAAGACCGAACAGGAGGCTGCGTGGCTGGCGCCGTTCAAAGTCTGCCCCGGCAATCGACCGAGCAATACGCTGCTGATGCGCAAACTGACACCGGCAACGCTGGGCGCATTGGTCGCGCTTTACGAGCACAAAGTATTCGCCCAGAGTGTGCTGCTCGACATGAACGCGTTCGATCAATGGGGAGTGGAACTGGGCAAGATACTCAGCACCGGTGTTTTCAAGGCATTTGCCGACGACGCCGTGCGCACCAGTCTCGATTCGTCCACCGCTGCCCTCGTGCGAGCAGTATCAGGTTCATAGCGCCTGCGGCGTTCGAAGCAAACCGGCCGGAACCGCGAACAAAGCCTTCAGAACAGAACTTCTGCCAGTTCATGAAGAATGCGACCGCGGCGTTCGAAGCAACCACTCAGGAACTGCGCACCACCTTCGTTGATCATCACAATTTCCAGTCCATGAAAAAACAAGCCCGCTCTTCCGAAGCGGGCCAGC
>DATJXP010000247.1:0-7665 GCA_035500035.1 Candidatus Acidiferrum sp.
TACCAGTTACATCTGGCAGGTGCTGACCGAACACCTGTTCCCCACCACCACTTACCATTACAACAGCGGCGGCGATCCGGTGAACATTCCCGATCTCACCTACGCAGAGCTGAAAGCCTTCTATACGACGCACTACCATCCCAGCAACGCCATCTTCATGACCTATGGCGACATTCCGGCCCACGAGCACCAGGCCAGTTTCGAAACGCTGGTGCTGCATGAGTTCGGCAAATTGGACATCCACATCGCGGTCGGCGACGAACAGCGTTTTACCCAGCCGAAACAGGTCGAAACCACCTATCCGCTCGACGAACAGGAACTGGACGCCAAGACCCACGTGGTGGTGGCGTGGCTGCTCGGCAAGAGCGCCAACCTGGAAGACCTGTACAAGGCCCAGTTGCTGAGTTCGGTGTTGATGGACAACAGCGCGAGCCCCTTGCTGCAAGTGCTGGAAACCACGGACCTCGGTCTTTCGCCGTCGTCGTTGAGCGGGCTGGAAGACAGCCACCGCGAGATGAGTTTCCTCTGCGGACTCGAAGGTTGTGCGGTCGATGCCACCGCGGCGGTGGAGCAACTGATACTCGACACGCTGCAGCAAGTGGCGCGCGACGGCGTGCCGCAGGAAAAAGTCGAGGCCGCCTTGCACACGCTCGAATTGCACCAGCGCGAAATCAGCGGCGATTCGTATCCGTACGGTTTGCAACTGATCCTGTCGGCGCTGTCCACCGTCACTCATCGCGGCGATCCGATCGAATTGCTCGACATCGATCCGGTGCTGGCGCGCTTCAAGCTGGCGATCAAGGATCGTCAATTCATCCCCGATCTCGTGCGCGAACTGTTGCTCGACAATCCGCATCGGCTGACGCTGACGGTACGTCCCGACAATCAGCAAAGCGGCCGCGCCAAAACCGCCGAAGCCGAGCGCCTCGCCGCCATCAAGGCCGGGCTCAGCGATGCCGACAAGCAACACATCGTGCAGCAGGCCGCCGCCTTGCTGCAGCGGCAAGCCGACACGCCGAATGCCGAACTGCTGCCGAAGGTGGAACTCAGCGATGTGCCGGCCGACATGCCGTGGCCTGCCAGCCGCCGCGGCAACCTGTCGCTCGCCGGTGTCGCCACGCCGGTCAGTTTCTATCCGCAAGGCACCAATGGCCTGAGCTATCAGCAGGTGATCATGCAGTTGCCGTCATTGACGCCGGCGCAGATGCAGTTGTTGCCGTACTGCACTTCGGTGATGTCGGAGGTCGGCTTGGGGCAACGCTCCTATCTCGAAATCCAGGAACTGCAGTCGGCCGTGTCCGGCGGCGTCAGCGCCTATACCTCGATGCGCAGCAAGCTCGGCAACGAGCAGGAACAGCAGGCCTTCCTGGTAGTGTCGGGCAAGGCGCTGTACCGCAACCAGTCGCAACTGAGCGCACTGATGCGCGATACCTTGCTGGATTGCCGCTTCGACGAAACCGAACGCCTGCACGAATTACTGCAGCAGATGCTGGGCCGGCGCGAGCAGGCCATCACGCAGAACGGCCACGGGCTGGCGATGAGCGCAGCCTGCCGCGGCATGAGTCCGCTGGCGCGGCTCGAACACCAGGCCTCCGGCCTGCAAGGCATTCGCCATTTGAAGCAACTGGTCAAAGCGCTCGACGCTGACACCGGGCTGCGGCAATTCGCGCAGGACTTGCGCGACGTCCACCAGGTCGTGATCCACGGCAGCAAGCAGTTCCTGCTGGTGGCGGAAGCCGCTGAAGAAACCGCCTTGCTGCAAGCATTGCAACAGACCTGGAACCAGCAACATTCATCGGCTGCGACCGCGACGCCGTTTGCGCTGGAGCCGGTGCGCGCTGCGGCCCGCGAAGCCTGGCTCACCAGCACGCAAGTGAATTTCTGCGCGATGGCGTTCCCCACCGTGTGTGGCGGTCACCCCGATGCGGCGGCACTGACGGTGCTGGCCGGTTTCCTGCGCAATGGCTATCTGCATCGGGCCATCCGCGAACAGGGCGGCGCCTACGGTGGTGGGGCCAGCCAGGACAGCGGCATGGCGGCGTTCCGCTTCTTCTCGTACCGCGATCCCCGTCTGGCCGACACGCTGGACGATTTCCGCCGCGCCATCGACTGGATGCTGACGACCGACCATGAATACGCGCCGCTCGAAGAGGCCATCCTCGGCGTCATCTCCAGCCTCGACAAGCCGGCTTCGCCGGCGGGCACCGCCAAGGCCGCGTTCCACAACGAACTGTTCGGCCGCGACAAAGTCCAGCGCACCAAATTCCGCCAGCAGGTGCTGAGCGTAAGCCTCGATCAACTCAAGGCCGTCACCGAGCGTTACCTGACCATTCCAAACCCCAGCATTGGTGTCGTCAGCAGCAAGGACCACCAGCAAAAACTGGAACAACTGGGACTCGCGATCGAAGTGCTGTAGCGCGCGGAACTTTTGCCGCAACGCGCAGACTAAGTTCATGAACGGTGCCGTGGCCTTTGAGCTCCGTTCTGCCGACTCGAAACCCACGTCATCGTAAGATGCGTGGGTTTCCTTTTCATGAACCGGGCCTAATGCTACTGGTTAGAAATGGGCGCTGATCAAGGAGTGGTTGCCTCGGACGCCGCAGGCGCTGTTGCATGTAGCCGTGAGTACTTTCTTTATTCTTCGCGGGATTGTTTGATCAGCTCGTAGGCTTCCTTGATTTCCATCGTCTTCTTGCTGGCGAGATCCATCATCTCCTGCGGCAGTCCCTTGGCCACCAGTTTGTCGGGGTGATGCTGGTTCATCAGGCGACGGTAGGCTTTCTTGATTGTTTCCATGTCCGTGTTGGATTCGACACCGAGCAAGTGGTAGGCATCGCGCAACTTGCTTGCCTGCGACGGACCGCCGTCGTGCAGGTGCTGGCTGGCCTGCAAGCGCTGCAGGATCAGGCGGTATTCGAATTCGCTGAAACCAAGACTGCCGGCACAACGCTCGAGTACGCGGCGCTCGGCGGCATCGAGGTTGCCGTCGGCCAATGCGGTGGCAATCTGGATCTCCAGGAACATCTGCAGCAGGTGGCCACTGTTGCGGCACTCGCGGCGCAATTGCAGCAGCACGTCGTCAACCGGGAAATCGGGCTGCTTGCCTTGCGCGAACAATGCCATCGCCAGTTGCTGCTGTTGCGGCGACAAGCGCATCTGCCGCATCACCGCCTCCGCCACGGCGATCTCGGCGCGCGTGACCAGCCCGTCGGCCTTGGCCATGTGGCCCATCATGGCAAAAGTGGCGGTGAAGAACGCCGACTGCACGGCATCGACATTGTCGGTTTGCGCGGTTTGCTGGCGAGGCGTTGGCGCTGGTTCGTTGTCAGTGTCGAAGTTGTGACCAAAAGCGGCGCCGAGAATGGCACCCAAGGGTCCACCCAGCATGAAGCCGAAAGTCCCGCCGATCAGTTTGCCCCACCAGCTCATGCCCGTGTCCTGCCGCTGTTCAAGCCGCTGACATGGGTGCTGCGGCGTGTTTCTTCAATAGTCATTTAGCGGTCATGAACAGCCACGAATGGTCACGCGTCAGGTTTTGCATCGAGCCCGTGCTCATGCAGCAGCGCCAGCAACGCGGTTTCGTCGATCACCGCGATGCCCAATTCCTCCGCAGTGGCGAGCTTCGACCCGGCGCCGGGTCCAGCCACGACACAGGATGTCTTGGCCGACACGGAGCCGGCCACCTTGGCGCCGAGCGCTTGCAAGGCGGCCTTGGCGGCATTGCGCTCCATCGTTTCCAGCGTGCCGGTCAACACCCAGGTTTGGCCCGTCAGCGGCAGGCTTTCGCGCGGCGTGACCGGCTGTTCGGCCGGGCTGACGCCGGCATCGAGCAGCGCTTGCACCAGCGCATGATGGCGCGGCTCGACAAAGAAAGCGGCCACGCGGCCGGCCACCACCGGACCGACATCGGGTACTTCGGTCAACGCTTCGACCGTGGCCTGCATCAGCGCCGGCAACGAACCGAAGTGATTGGCGAGATTGAGGGCGGTGGCTTCGCCGACGTCACGGATGCCGAGCGCGAACAGGAAACGCGGCAGCGACACTTGCTTGCTTTTTGTTATGCCCGCCATCAGGTTCTGCGCCGACTTCTCGCCCATGCGCTCGAGCCCGGCCAGCGTGGCGACATCGAGCCGGTACACATCGGCCAGCGAGTTCACCAGTTTCTGCGTCACCAATTGTTCGACCAGTTTGCTGCCGAGACCTTCGATGTCCATCGCCGTGCGCGACGCGAAATGCAACAGCGATTGTTCGAGCTGGGCGCGGCAGATCGGGCCACCGCTGCAACGCATCAGTACTTCGTTTTCGTCCTTGATGATCGGCGACTGACACACCGGGCACAGCGACGGCGGGATGATCGCACGGGTTTGCGCAGGTCGCTGGTCAACCATCGTCATCACGATCTTGGGGATCACATCGCCGGCACGACGCACGATGACTCGATCTCCGATGCGGATGCCGAGCCGTAGCACTTCATCCATGTTGTGCAACGTCGCATTGCTGACGGTGACACCGCCGACGAACACAGGTTCCAACCGCGCCACCGGCGTGATGGTGCCGGTGCGTCCCACCTGGAATTCCACGTCGAGCAGCGTGGTCGCCACCTCTTCTGCCGGAAACTTGTAGGCCATGGCCCAGCGTGGCGTACGCGCATTCATGCCGAGCGCCTGCTGCTGCGAGTGACTGTTGATCTTGATGACGACACCATCGATTTCGTAATCAAGCCCGTTACGTTGCTGCAGCAAGTCGTGGCAATACTGCAGGCATTCGCCGATGCCGCTTACCGTCTTGCGCAGCGGGTTCAATGGCAGGCCCCAGGACGACAATTTGTCGAAGATGCCATCCAGCGTGTCCGGCAATTCGCCACCTTCGACCAGGCCGGTGCCATAACAGAACATCGTCAGCGGCCGCCTGGCGGTGTCGCGCGAGTCTTTCTGCCGCAACATGCCGGCGGCGGCGTTGCGTGGATTGACGAAGGTTTTTTCGTTCTTTGCCACGGCGTCCGCGTTCATCCTGGCGAAGCCGCTCTTGCTGATGTACACCTCGCCGCGCACTTCGAGCACGGCCGGGACGTCTTTGCCTTTCAGTTGCAGCGGAATGTCGCGCACGGTCTTGATGTTGTGGGTGATGTCTTCGCCGGTGGTGCCGTCGCCACGAGTAGCGCCGCGCATCAACACGCCTTGCTCATAGATCAGGCTCACGGCGACGCCGTCTATCTTGGGTTCGCAGCTGTAAACCAGTGCAGCGTCGGTCTCCAGCCGTTTCCTGCTGCGTTCTTCGAAGCGCTGTAAATCAGCTTCGTCGAAAACCTTGTCGAGCGACAGCATCGGCAGCTTGTGCACCACCTGGATGAAGTCGCCCTGCGGCGCGCTGCCGATACGCTGGCTGGGCGAATCGGCGGTGACGAGTTCGGGGTGGGCGGCTTCGAGATCGAGCAGGCGCTGGAACAGCCTGTCGTAGTCCTGGTCGGTGATTTCCGGTGCGTCCAACTGGTGGTAGCGCCGGTTGTGATGCTCGATGAGCTGCCGCAACTGTTGCAGTTCGGCTTTGACTGAACTGGAGTCCGTCATCGCGGCCTCGTCGGTATCACTTATGCGTCAATGGCGACAGCAGCGACAATTCGAAATCGCGGATGCGCTGGCGGCAATGTTCGACCGTCTGCCGCGTCAGCACGCTGCGGCGCTCGTCCTTCAACGTACCGTCGAGGCTTTCCTTGACGGCATTGGCGGTGGCGAGCATTTGCTCGAACGCCTTCATGTTGCCGTGACGGTTCGGCAGTTGCACGAAGAAGCTGATGCCGGGCGTAACGAACTGTTCCATGCCGCCAAGCGAGAACGTACCGGGCTTCACCATGTTGGCCATGCTGAACATGATGGGGCCGCTGCCGTCGATTTCGGTATGACGATGAAAGATGTTCATGTTGCCGAGCCGCAGGCCGTAGTGCTGCAACACCGGCAGCAACTCATCACCGTAAAAGCACAAACCCGGCTTGGCCATCACGTTGATGATGATGACTTCCTGCGGACCTGACGGGCTTGCCGGTTCCGGGCTTGTCTCGTCTGCGCCGAACAACTCGCCTTGATCTATTGTCGGCGGCTCCACCTTGGCCGGTTTGGCGGTTTTGCCGGTCATGCTTTGCCAAAAACCGGGCTTGGCTTCTTTGGTGGCAGTGACGGCAGTTGCAGCAGTTGTGGCAGTTGCAACAGTTGACGCCAGGGCCGCCGCAGTCGTCGTCATCGTTGTCACGGCAGGTTTAGCCGCTTCGGTCATCGCCGGCACGGCAATCGGCTCTGGCGAGTGCTGCGGTAGCGGCTCGGGTTCCGGTGCCGCTCTTGCAACCACTCTTACCGCTGACACTTCAAATTCCGGAACTGCTATCGGCTGCGCTTCGGACTCGTACGCAGGTGGCTCGCGTACCGCGGTGGCGGCCGGCTGCGGCACGGATTGCTGGGTAACGCTCTGGTTGCGCCAGGCGCGGATTTCCTCATGCTCCTCTTCGAGGAATTCGGCCATCACGCTTTCATCGATCACGGCGCCGAAGGTTTCGTCGGGTTCCGGCTCCGGCTCACCCGCAGGGTCGCCAAAACCAGGCTCGATGCGCGGCGCCTGTTCCGGCCTGGGTTGGCGCTGGAAGCGGCTGGTAGCCAGCTTGTAGGCATTTTCCAGCAGCGCCGGTTCATTTTCGTAGAAGTGTTCGTCCTGGTAGGGATCGTATTCTTCTTCGTCTTCTGCCTCGGCGGTCTCGGCAGTCATCGTTTCGGCGTCGGCTGCATGCTCGTCAGTAGCTTGCTCTTCGTCTAGGGCGGCGACTGTTTCCGGGTGCTCTTCTTCATCGAGGCCGTGCTCATGGTCGAGACCTTCGTCATCGAAGGAGTCGCCCGTGGGTTCAGCCACCGTCGTTGCCTCCGGCTGCGGTTCCGGTTGCTGGTCGAGCTCGTCTTCGGCTCTATCCCGCATGCCATCCATCAGCGGATCGCCGGAAGTGCTGACATAGTCGTCGGCAGCGTCCTCAAGCAACTGGCCGGTGCTGGCCGCATCGGCATGGAATTCGCGATCGAGACCATCGGCGACGTCAGGCGGCAGTTCATCGTCGGCAAAATGTTCCACGCTGGTAGCGGTAACTTCGGCGGTGACGAACACGTTGGCATGTTCTATTTCGCTTTCATCGATTTCGACCGGATCCATCAGCACCGGCACGTTGACGGATTCGGGCTCGTTGCCGCGCACTTTGTCGCGGCCGTCCTTGAGGTTGTAGTTGCGCTTGCGCAGCGGCGACACCGCCGGCGGTTCGTTGTCGCGCACCAGCGTGCGGGCACCGCCATTGGGCAATTCGGAGTTGGGGAAATCGTCGAAGTCGCCGCCATCCTGCGGGATGTTGCGGTCCAGCTTCATCACTACGCGATTGCGGCGGTCACGCCATTTGCGGCGAAAGCCGTCCAGCAGCACCAGCACGATGGCACCGACGGTGGCAACGACTAACCAGTCCAGCAATTGCATAGGCCGCAACCCGTACTACATGGCTGCCAGCTCGGCAGCTTCTTCGATGTCCACGGTAACGAGCCGCGATACGCCGGGCTCGTGCATGGTCACTCCCAACAACTGGTTGGCGGACTCCATCGTCAAACGGTTGTGGGTGATGAAAATGAATTGCACAACTTCGGACATTTC
>DATJXP010000248.1:0-5139 GCA_035500035.1 Candidatus Acidiferrum sp.
CGCAACCCAGCGTCAACCCGTAGTTGAGCAGCACCAGCACCAGGAACCGCAACAACGTGGCGCCGTCGTGGCTGGCGCGGAAGGTCAGGCGCAGGTGAAACAGGTAGTTGCAGACCAGCGCCAGTACGAAGGCAATGGTGACCGCCTGTGTCGGTGGCGAGCCGGTGATCAGCAGCAGTTGCAATGTGCCGAGGTCGATGGTGGCGCAAAGCACGCCTACTGCAACGTAAATCAGGAATTGGCGGGTCAGCATCAACGCGACACCGGCGGTTCGGAATCCGGCAACAGCGTGTGCAACACCCGCTGCGGCGTCGCGGCGATGTCATGCGCCAGGAACGCCAGCACGAACTGCACGCCGAGCAGCAACGACAACGCGGCCAGGATCACGGTGCCGGTCGGTGCCGCCACGCCGCTGTGCCACGACAGCCACCAGTGATAACCGCCGAACAGCAGGCTGAACGACAGCAGCGCGCATCCCAGCGGCAACTGCAGCGAAGCCAGCGACATGTCGCGCAGGTAATAGTTGTAGAACACCCGCTTGGCGAAATTGCGCAGATGCTTGCGCAGGAATTCGCCGACGATGCGGCCGATGCGCAGGTTGCTGACTTCATCGCCGTAACGCGCATGCATCGGTATGTCGGTGACCACCGCGCGCAGGATGCTGAGCCGGAACAACAGGTCGGACTCGAAGAAATAGCGGCGGCTCAGTTTGTCGAGCGGCAGTTCGCGCAGCACTTTGGCGTGGATCGCGGTGTAGCCATTGGTTGGGTCGAAAATGTTCCAGTAACCGGTCGACAACTTGGTCAGCAACGACAGCAGCGCATTGCCGATGAGGCGCGCACGCGGCATGACTTTCAGCGAATCGAGATGGAAGAAGCGATTGCCCTTGGTGTAGTCGGCAGTGCCATCGACGATGGGCGCGACGAAACGCGGCAGCAAGGCGGGATCCATCTGGCCGTCGCCGTCGATCTTCACCACGATGTCGCAATGATCGGCCAGCGCGGCACGGTAGCCTGTCATCACGGCACCGCCGACGCCCTGGTTGCTGTCATGGCGCAATATCTTGACGCGTGGGTCGCGGCAGTGTTGCTGCACGAAGTCGCCGCTGCGATCGGGGCAGCAGTCGTCCACCACATAAATGCGCTGGCATTCGGGGCCGATGCCGGCGATGACGCCGAGGATGTGGTCGATCACCTTGTAGCAGGGGATTACCACTGCCACCTGCGGCGGTCGGCTGCGGTCTTGCATGTCACAGTCTCTCAAGCGCGAGGGAAGCAACCGTCAGCTGCGGCCGCTCGCGCGTCGTCAGGTAGATGGCGGCCCGGGTGACGCCCGGCGGCACCGGTACTGCTTCCTGGAAATCCACCGTGGCAGTCGCACACGGCAACAGGCGGTAATAACTGGTGCCATTATCCCAGTTGAGCTGGGCAATGAAATAGCCGGCGGTATCGTCGCAAACGTAACTGACGCGATAGCGCACCGCGCGTGCGCGCAGGATGTCGACCTCGATCAATACTTGCGGCGTGTTGGTGACGATCAACGGCAAGCTCTTGCTTGCTTGCGCGGCCCAGGCGTCCAACGCGAACAGCGGCTGGTAGGCCGGCTCGCGCTCGCCTATGCGATACAGGATGGTCTGATTGATCTGTAGCTCAGGGAAGCCGAATTGGCTCAGAAACCTGCCGAGTTGCCATTTGGCGGAACCGATGGGCATCGGTTCCGGCAGGCTCCAGATGACGGCATCGATTTGCTGATCGCGGAAAAAGCGGATGAGATCGTCGCGGGTATGGATACGATCTCGTGCGGCCTGCAGCGGCGGCGAATACCAGTTGGCGTACATCGGCGTGCCGTGCAGCGAGGCACCGTAGCCGGTATCGAACGGATACAGCACGCGCAGGCCGGGATTGGTGCGATTCAGCCACTGATTGATGGCGGTCTCGCTGGCATAGGTCGCTACCATGCGGTCGCGGCCGTCGGCGGTGATGGCCGCCAACGGCGACAACGCAAAGGTCCAGGTGATGCCGGGATAGAACACGAGGTTCAGCAGCAGCGGCAGACTCAATGCGAACGTCGCGCTGCGTTGTTGCCAGCGCGGTGCCGTCGTTGCCGGCAACAATGCCGCCAGCGACAACGACGCCAGCGGCAGTACCGGAAACAGGTAACGCCAGTATTGCAGGCTGGCAAACATCACGACGCCGAAGCCCAGCAATGGGATCAATACCGGCAACCATGGCCGGCGTTGCGCTCCGGCGACGCAAGCCACCACCGCCAGCGGCATCAACAACAGATACTGGAAGCCGGCGGTGTAATCCTTGCCTTCATGATGTTTCGCCGTGGCGAAGAACACGCCCCACCAACTGTGCAGGCTGAAACCGCTGACCCAACGCTCATCCATCATGTTGCCGTTGCTGTCGAAGAACGGCGACTTGAAGACGGCGTTGTACAGCGGGAATAACGGATTGCCGGTCAATCGCCACGCGTTGAGATAGCAATGCAAGGCCAGTACAGCCAGTGCCAACAGATAAACTGCAAACCATGACCAACGCAGCGATGGCGCTCCTGCTGCCAGCGGCCGCGACCACAGTTGGACCACCGCCGCTGCCAACAGCAACAGTCCCAGCACGGCCCCCGGCAACTTGGTGGCGCAGCACAGCGCGGCGATCGCCAGCAAGCCCAGCAGTTCGTGACTGCGCCAGGTCAGCGTCGGCGTCAGCACCAACTGCATGCCGGCCGTTGCCAACAGTGCCATGAACAGTTCGGTCTGCAGCGTTTGCAGCAGGTTGCCCAGCATCGGCGTGCTGGCAAACAGCAGCATCAACAGTGCGCGCAGCCAGACATCGGCCACCCAGCGCGCACTCAATTGCCACAGCAGATACAGCAGCAGCGCGGCCCAAGCCAACGTCAGCGTGGCGCGGCTGTCGGTACCGGCCAGCAGCGATACCACGGCGTGCTGCAAGTCGACCAGGAACGGTGCCACCGCCCACACGTTGCCGTTGAAATCGAAATTGGCGCGATGGTAGTAATCGAGTTCGCTCCACAGGCGAAGATGCAGGAACAGATCGTCGTAGGTCATGGTCGGATACAACGCGTGGATGCCGACGAAGCCCAGCATGGCGATCATCAGCACGAGCAGCGGATAGGGCAGGGACCGCAGACCTGAGTGCCAGCCTCCGAGCAAACGCAAGGTCAGCATCGTCAGGGCGGAGTTTTCGCGCCGGCGCAATGCCAGCAGCGGCGGCAACAACAGCAGCACCGCGAAAACGAAGGCGTAATTGATGCGCCAATGCGTCATCGCGCTGAACAGCGCGCCATATAACGCCAGTCCGGTGAACAAGGAAGCCGTCAGGTTGGGGGCCGCAGGCGCGTCCGGCAGCAAGCGTTGCAATGCCGATTGCCCCACCAGAGTGGACGCCAGCCACAGCAACGCGACGATCAGCGCCGGCAGCACGCCGGTGACGACGATCGAGGTGACAACGGCAAGCACGGTCAGCAGCACCGCAGCCCGTTCGCGTGACCACCACCGCAACAGCAGCGCCGCGGCAATGCTGAGCACGAACCATTGCAGCGCGGCGTTCAAGGGCGCTCGTGGCCAGTAATCGCGCAGGCTGACGGATCGCGTCAGGATGACGATGCAAGGTACGAGTGCTGACAGCAGCAGCGACAAGGACAGTACAAGCTGTGACGGCTGCGGTCCGTCATTGCCCTTGGGAGTTGGAGTCTCAGTGTTCGCTGACAGGGGTGTCATCCAGCAGGAAAGAGTTGAAGCGTCGGTAACACAGCCACGATAGCAGGACTGTCGACACAAGTCCCGCCACGATGGGGACGACCGCCAGCATGAACAGCGTTGGCATGCTGATCTTCATGCCGAGCAGGGCGGTGCCGACCAGCGGGCCGACGATGCCGCCGAAGCGGCCTATCGACAACGCAATGCCGACACCCTTGCCGCGGATCGGCGTCGGGTACAGTAGGCCGGCCGCCGCGTTGTTGCCGAACTGGGCGCCAAGCACTGCCACGCCGGCGACACCCGCTGCCAGCGCCAGCACGTTGAAACCGAGATCGACGAAACCGAGCGCCAGCACCGACGGAATACCGACCGCGAACAACAGCGCCACGATGGAAAAGCCCATGCGATCGAGCAGCACGCTGATCAGCAAGCCGCCGAGCGTGCCGCCGGCGTGATACCAGGTGGCGGTGACGGCGGCATCGTGCGCATCGATGCCGTAGTTGTCGTAGATCAGCGGCAGCGTGGTGTTGAGGAAGAAGTTGGCCATCAGCGTAATGGTGAAGCAAAGCCACAGCAGCGGCGTGATCCATTTGAGGCCGCCTTTGAACAGTTCGGTGATGCGGCCGGTGCTGGCATCGACCACCGGCGGATTGACGAAGACGGCATCGTCGTCGATGACGAGATCGGGCCGCATGATCCTGGCGGTGGTTATCAGTTCGTTGCGGGAACGGGGTTTGATTGCCAGCAGCTTCAGCGATTCCGGCAACACCAGTGCAAGTATTGCCGTCAGTGCGATGGGCAACACACCGCCGACCTGGAACACGATGGGCCAGCCGTGTGTCGGCATCAGGTAGGTGGCGATGAGGCCGACCGCGGTGCTGCCGGTGGTGATGCCCATGAACATCAGCACCGTCAGCGTCGAGCGGAAGCGCTTCGGTGCCAGTTCGGAATTCAGCGAAATGGTGTTGGGCATGATGCCGCCGATGCCGATGCCGGCGACGAAACGCAATGCCATCATCTGGTCCATCGTCGAGGAGTACGCCATCAGCAGCGTCATCACGCCGAACAACAGCGAGGCGGCGATGATGACCGGACGGCGGCCGTAGTTGTCGCCGAGCCAGCCCAGCAAGGGCGCGCCGATGAAGATGCCGAGATTGTTGGCGCTGAGCACCGGCCCCATGGCGCTGCGTTCGACGCCCCACGCGCGCGTCAACGACGGTGCAGCCAATCCGAGCGAATTGAGATCGAAGCCGTCGGCAAACATGACGAAGAAGCTCCACACCAGCAGCATGATGTTGAAGCGGCCGATTTTCTGGCCATCGACGAATTCATTGACGTGGAACGTGGCGGGCATGGCGCAAACGCTCTTGTTGTTATGGTGGTGTCGGTGAAGACAGGACTGAAAGGAAACCGGTTTC
>DATJXP010000249.1:0-7194 GCA_035500035.1 Candidatus Acidiferrum sp.
GATGCAGCAAAGCAACACCAACAACCCGTCCGGCATGCCCACCAACCCGTACTACTAAGCTCTGGTACCGTTCGCGGTCTCCTTTCAGCACAGCCCGGCATTGCCGGGCTTGCCACCCGTCGCAGGCGCTGGCTAAATCGACGCGCCTGCCAGAGGGGACCCACATGACCACAATCAAAGCCACATTGGCACTGGCACTGTGCTGTGCCACTTCGCTCGTCTTTGCCCAATCCGCCGTACGCACCGCCGACGCCAACAAGGCCGGCGAAGCGATCTATACCAACACCTGTGCCGCCTGCCACGCCAAGCCGGTCGAAACCAAGGCGCCGCCGATCGACACACTGAAGAAGATGGGGCCGCGCGCGGTCTTCTACGCGCTGACCAATGGCAAGATGAAGGTGCAGGCGGCCAAGCTCAGCACGAAGGACATCGACGACGTCGTTTCGTACCTGTCCGCCACCGCCGACGTCGACAACGGCTGGATCGCCGAACATTCCTGCAAGGCCGACAAGCTGAAAGTCGATACCGGCACGCCGACCATCGGCCAGTGGGGCATCGATCCGCACAACAATCGCAAGCTCACCGCGCAACAAGCAGGCCTGTCCACACGCGACATGGGCAAGCTGGAACTGGCGTGGGTGATGGCATTCCCGCAAACCGCCAACATGCGTTCGCAGCCGGTGGTCGTCGGCAACACCATGTACCTGCCCATCGTCGACAGCGGGCAGTTGTTCGCGCTCGACATCGGCGGCAGCGAGCCGTGCGTGAAGTGGGTGTATCAGCATGCCGTGCCGCTGCGCACGTCGCTCGGCTACCACACGCTTGCCGACGGCCGCCACGTGCTGCTGTTCGCCGACGCCGCCGTGCACGTGCTGATGATGGATGCCGCCACCAGCGAAATCCTGTGGAGCTCGTCGGTCAAGGTAACCAGCGTGTCGAACGTCACCGCGATGCCGGTGCTTTATAAAGACAAGGTGTTCGTGCCGATCTCGTCGGGCGAACTGAATATGGGCGCCGCGCCCGACTACGAGTGCTGCACCAGCCACGGTGCCGTGGTGGCGCTGAATGCGAACAACGGTGAACGCCTGTGGGTGTATCACACGATGAAGGACGCGGAAAAAACCGACGTCAGCAAGGTCGGCACCCAACACTGGGGCCCGTCCGGCGCGCCGATCTGGAGTGCGGCGGCGATCGACGAAAAGCGCAAACTCATTTATGTCGGCACCGGCGAGAACACCTCGGCGCCCGCCACCGACACCAGCGATGCCATCCTCGCGATCCGCATGGACGACGGCAAGCTGGCGTGGAAATACCAGACCACGCCGAACGACATCTTCCTGACCGGCTGCATGAACCAGCCCGACGGCCCCAACTGCCCGCCGAAGACCAGCGTCAACAAGGACTGGGATTTCGGTGCCGGCATGATGTTGGCGAAGGCGCCGAGCGGGCGCGACCTGGTGCTGGCCGGCCAGAAGACCGGCGTGGTGTGGGCGATCGATCCCGACACCGGCAAGCCGGTGTGGAACACCAAGGTCGGCGGCGGCGGCGCGATGGGCGGCATTCACTGGGGCATGGCGTACGACGGCAAGACGCTGTTCGCCGCCAACAACATGAGCACCGGCCCTACCGCCGATGAAGTGTCGCCCGGCTTGTATGCGCTCGACGTCAACACCGGCACCATCACGTGGAAGTATCTGCACAAGCCCGATTGCAGCGGCACCCGCAAGCAGGAACTGCGCAGCTGCGACAGCAACTACGGCATGTCAGCCGCCACGCTGTTGGTCGATGGCGCGGTGGTGCAAGGCGCCAACGACGGCTTCGTCAAAATTTTCGACGCCAAGAGCGGCGAGCCGCTGTTCACGTTCGACACTGCGCGCTCGTTCACCACCGTCAACGGCGTCAAGGGTCATGGCGGCGCCATCGACAATGCCAGTGTAGTGGCCGCCAACGGCATGCTGTTCGTGCAAAGCGGTTACGGCCTGATGGGCGTGCCGGGCAATCTGCTGCTCGCCTTCAAACGCAATCCGAACTCACCATGACAATATTCGACAGGAACTTTGCATGAAGATCATCATCAGTGGCGCCTCCGGCGATTTGGGACGCAAGATCACCGCCAACCTGTTGCAGCGCGTGGCCGCGGCCGATCTGATTTTGTTGACGCGCAATCCAGCCAGTCTCGCCGACGCGGCCAAACTCGGCGCCAGCGTGCGCAAGGCCGATTTCAACGATGCCGCCGCATTGACCAAGGCGCTTGACGGCGGCGACGTGCTGATGCTGATCAGCACCTTGAGCATCGGCAAGCGCGTGCAGCAACACACCACGGCGATCAACGCGGCGAAAGCGGCCGGCATTCGCCACGTGGTTTACACCTCGAGCTGCGGCATCCAGCCGCAGACGCCGTCGATCTCGGGCCAGGAACATTACGCCACCGAGCAAGTGCTGCAGAAGAGCGGACTCGATTTCACGATCCTGCGCAATTCGTGGTACGCCGACGTGATTCCGCAGCTGTTGATGCCGGCAGCGATAGCCATGGGCGCCATCGGCTTCGCCACCGGCAACGGCCGCGTGGCACCGGTGGCGAAGGACGACTGCGCGCGTGCCGCGGCTGCCGTGCTCGCTGACTATCGCAATCATGCAGGCGCCATTTATGAAATCACCGGGCCCGAACTGTTCACGCTGAAAGAGATGATGGCGTACTGCAGCACCGTGAGCCGCAAACCCATCGTGTACCAGGACATGAGCCGCGAAGAAAAGCAGGCCGTGTTCGACGCCATGGGCGTCAACCGCGAATACCAGGAAGGCATGATGAACGATACCACCAATGCCTGGGCCAGCGACGAGATGATCACCTACGAAATGGCGATCCGGCACGGCTTCTTTTCGCTGTGCAGCCGGCACGTGGAAATGCTGACCGGCAAACCGGCGACGGAATTTTCCGAAGTGGTCGAGATGCACAGGGCCAGCTGGAGCCGTTAATATCAGACGTGATTTCCATGAAACGTTCCATCAATGCACTCTTGCAGTGCGCATTGGCAAGCTTGAGCGTGTCCTCTGCTTGGGCAACGGACAGCTATAACCCGGCGAACAATCAACTGACGATACCCAGCGTCAGTGCGGCGGGAACCACGTACTACAATGTGGTCATCACGGTGGGCACCATCCTGGGTGCCACCCAAGGCGGCACGCCGAAGGGAACGGTGGACAGCTACGATGCTGCACTCAACCAATTGTCGATTCCATCGGTCACGGTCAACGGCGTGACTTACACCAATGCGCTGATCACCGTCGGCAAAATACTCTCGGTGGGCGGAATCATGGCCTCCTTCCCCGGCCTGATTTACCAACGCGATGCCGCTACCGCTTATAAAGCCAACACAAGTGGCGAAGGAATTGCCGCAGCCTCAATCAGCAGTGGCAGCGGCGCTTTTGCCGCACTGTCGGATTCGAGCGGGCGTTTTGCGCTGTCGATGCCCGCCACTGTCAAGGCGTCAGATACTCTGACGATCAATGTCCCCGGTTACATACCCATAGGAATCGATCGCTCGATAGTGGACACCAAAACACCATTCAACAGCTTCGGACTCTATCCAACGCAAACGGTACTGAAAAAACCGGGGTTCCTGTTGGGCGTTTACACGATGGACAGTGGCGGGGAACTCATCAATATGTTTACCGAGGGAAAGTTTGCCCCGACCTACGACCGGATCGTCGAGAAGACTTCAGCGAACCTAGTAGGTATCTCCGACCCTGCCTGGGTCACGGCCTGGGACGACACAGCCGCCACGGTCACCATGTCGCGCAACGCCTCCATACCGATGCTGACGAAGGATCAATATCGCTATCTGACGGATCTGGCCAAACAAAGAAACCTGAAATTCCTGATGCAAATCGGCCTTTATCCCGATGCAGGAGTCACGCTGCCATACAGCGTGTCTGCCACGAACAATCTCTTTTGGAATGCGTGGTTTGCAGCCTACAAAACCATCGTGCTCGAACAGGTGCAGATTGCGAATGAACTCGGCATCGAGTACATCTCGTTGGGCATGAACAATAGCTTCATGACCTATCAGCAGGCTTCCCGCTGGAGCGATCTCGTGAATTCGGTCCGTGCGGCCGGCTACAAGGGCAAACTCCTGTATCAAGGCATGACTGATCTGGCCAGCGGGGGCGACGAATCCACCGGATACGATCCCAGTTTCGTAAAGCTGTTCGATTACCTGGCGATTGACATATACACACTGGCACCGGCAACTGGCGGCTCTCCTGTAGTCAGCCGTTCTGAAATGAAAAAGAACGTCTCGTCGTTGCTGGCAAAATACGCCGCCTACCCGGTACCGCTCCTCATCATGGTGGGCACACCTTCGGTAGAAAGCGGCGCCACGTCGTCGGAATATATCGAGCCTTGCCTTCCCTGTGGTGCGGCGGCTACGCGCAACACCCTGGACCTGTTCACCCAGGCCGACGCCTACCAAGCCATATTCGAAGCCATCAACGATGGCAAAACCGGCAATGGCAATGTCGTCGGGCTACTTAGCTGGGGATATTGGTACAGCAATAACTACCGGCTCCAACTCAACAGCGTTACCGGGGAATTGAATGGGGACGACGCTTTGAATGACTCTGCCGGCACCGGCCGTGCAGATGACTATGCCTATGACAAATCTGCCAGTGTCAGGGGAAAACCCGCAGAGTCGCTGTTGAAGTGGTGGATGGACAACATCAAATAGGACTTTTGGGGACAGCCACAAAGAGTGCTAATGCATGATGCGCACGCGACTGGCAGCGATAGACCCGCTGTGGTGGGCCGCCGGCACCGGGTTGCTGCTGCGCATCGCGTACCTGCTGTGGTTGACGCCGGCCTATGGTGGCGGTGACGCCGACGACTATCTGACCGTTGCCCGTTCGCTGCTCGACACCGGCGCGCTGCCGCCGCGCGACATCATTCCCACGTTGGCTCCACCGCTGTATCCGCTCGCAATTGCCGCCGCGATGCTGCTCGGCGGCACTCACCACATCCTTGTGTTGCAGTTGCTGAACCTTGCAGTCGGTACCGGCAGCATCGTGCTGGCCGGCCGTTTGGCCCGCGAATTGTTGGGGACAGGCACCCTTGCCGCCTGGCTGTTTGCGCTGCATCCCGGTTTCATCCTGTACACCGGCCACATCGACACCGAGGTACTTTATCAACCGTTGCTGCTCGCTACGTTGCGCTACTCGTGGCTGACGATAAGCCGCGGCGACCGGCGGCACGCGATCGTCTTGGGCTTGCTGCTTGGCACCGGCGCGCTGTTGCGGCCGGCCGGATTGCCGGCCTGCGCGCTCGCCTTCGCCGTCATGGCGTCGTTCGGCGATACCGCGACATTGATCAAGCGCGTGCAACGCATCGCCCTGGTCGCGGTGATTGCGGCTGCGACCATTGCGCCGTGGTCGCTCTACCTCACCCTGCATTACCACGAACCGCTGCTGCTGACCGATGCCGGCGGCTATGACTTCTGGGACGGCCATCATCCCGACAACCTGCGCAGCACGCTGGCCACCACCGGCGAAGACCGCGACTCCATCACCGATCACAAGCTGGCCGAACGCGATGCCTTGTTGGCAACCGCGACAGCGCAGCACCTCGGCCACGCCGCGCAATCCAGGTTATTTGCCGAAGCGGCCTGGCAACACCTTGGCAATGGAGAACCTTCGCTATGGTCGTCGACGGCAAACAACTTCGTCCGGTTGTGGCGGCCGTGGCCGGATGCCTTGGCCTGGGGTGCGCTGCCGGCATTCGCCGCCGGACTGCCGATGACGCTATTGGTGATCGCCGGCTTGGCGGGCTTGCTGCGCGGCTGGCGCCAGAGTGCGTACCGCCTCGCCGCCGATCTTTGCCTCTGGCAGATCGGGTTGTTCACGCTGGTATGCGTCGCCTTCGTCAGCGAGATGCGCTACCGCATCGGCCACATCGATCCGCTGCTGGGCTTGTGGGCGGGATGCTTGTTGAAGCCGAACCGTTAATTGCACCCGGCCGACGCGTACCAGGTGGTGGCAAGGCCGAGGTCCTTCAATACGTTGTTGGTCAGCGGCCCCAGGTAATAGAGATGATTGTCGTTCGCCGACGTACCCAGGTACGACTGGCTTTGCTTGTAATAACGGTAGTTGTAGAGCGCGGTTGATGCCGTCACGCTGCCGGCCGGCGCGATGTAACCGGGATACGCCTTCTCGCCCCAGTTGAACAGACACTCGTCTTTCGACTTGCTCACTTTCTGATTGGGGACGATCGACGATTGATAGACCTGTTCGCTCAACGTGCACGCCGCCACCGAGCCACCCACCGTCTGCACCAGTTTCTTGTTGACGGTATCGAAGGCGGCCACGCGGATCGGCTCGTCAGGTTTGGTCGATAACGGCACGATGAATCCCGACGTCGGCAACCCGGTAATCGTAGTCCGCGTGAAATGCCCGCTGCCGTCGTTCACGAACACGTGAAACTCGTAGAACGTCGGCGCCACCCGCACGGCGATCAGATCGGGCGCACCGTCGCCGTTGATGTCGAACACCGTCAGCGTGCCGTGGTAACTGTCGTAGTTGATGGTGGCGTCGAAGCCGGGCGCACCGCGGCTGGCGGTTTCATCGACGAAACCCTTGCCTTGCTGGTTGATCAGTATCTGCAGCTTGCCGCCTTTGTAGTACACGTTGTTGGCGTCATCCACCACCGTCTCGATCGATACCAGGTCGAGGTAACCGTCGTTGTTGAGATCGACCGCCTGCGTGTCGAGACCCACGGTTCCGTGCAGTTGGGAGATCGTGGTGGAGCCGTCGGAGTGGGTGACGATCTTGTTGCCACCGGCACCGAACAGCCCGGCGGGAAGATCGATCGGCGCGATCTTGCTGAAATCGCCGGTGCCGTCGTTGGTCAGCACGATGCCGTTCGGCGACGAGTTCTGCGGCATCAGCACCAGGTCCGGTTTGCCGTCGTTGTTGTAGTCCATGAACAACGAACCGGTGAATTGCTGACCCGAGCCGATCTTGCTGCCGTCCGGCTGGGTGGTGGTAGGCGCGGAGCCGGACACGGTGACGATGTTCGGCAGCCGCGATTGATTGCGCGTGAAATTGCCATGGCCGTCGTTGATCAACAGGTACGGCGTGTTGTTGGTGCCGGCCGAAATCGAACCGGCATAGGCATCGATATAGCCGTCGCCGTTGATGTCGGCT
>DATJXP010000250.1:0-8015 GCA_035500035.1 Candidatus Acidiferrum sp.
TCCACAGAAGCTGCCGAAAAAGCCGTAATCACGAAACAGGAGCATCATCATGTGCGGCATCGTCGGAGCCATCGCCGAACGGCAAATCACTCCCATCCTGATCGAGGGCCTGCGCCGCTTGGAATATCGCGGCTATGATTCGGCCGGTCTCGCCGTGATCAGTCGTAGCCAGGGCACGCTGCAGACCGTCAAGGCCGTCGGCAAGGTGCAGGCATTGCAGGACGAAGTCACCGCTGCGCCGATCCGCGGCTCGCTTGGTATCGCCCACACGCGCTGGGCCACGCATGGCAAACCCAGCAAGCGCAATGCGCATCCGCATTTGTCTGACGACACCATCGCGCTGGTGCACAACGGCATCATCGAAAATTATCTTGAGCACAAACACGCGCTGATCAAGAAAGGCTATGTTTTCGAATCCGATACCGATACTGAAGTGATCGCGCATTTGATTCGCGCGTTGCAGCAGGAACAAAAACTCGATTTTGTCAGTGCGGTCAAGGCAGCAATCAGGCAATTGCATGGCGCCTATGGCATTGCCGTCATCGACAATTCGCAGCCTGACAGCATCGTCGTGGCGCGCAGCGGCAGTCCGCTGGTGATCGGCATCGGTATTGGCGAAAACTTCATCGCATCGGATCCGGCGGCGCTGGGCCAGGTGACGGACCGCTTCATCTACCTGGAAGAAGGTGACATCGCACACGTCACGCTGACGTCCTATCAGATATGGAACGACGGCAAGGACGTCACCAGAGAGCGCGAAGTTGCGCGCATCCGCAACGACAACGAAGACGTGCTGAAGGGCAAGTATCGCCACTTCATGCAGAAAGAGATACACGAACAGCCGGATGTGCTGCACAACACTTTACAAGGTCGTATCAGCAAGACGCAGCTGTTGGAAGAAGCCTTCGGCGTTGAGGCGCGCGATATTTTCGACAAGGTGAAGGCCGTACACATCGTCGCCTGCGGTACCAGCAGCCATGCCGGCATGGTGGCGCGTTACTGGTTCGAAAGTATCGCCCGAATTTCTTGCACCGTGGAAATCGCCAGCGAATACCGCTATCGCAGCGTGCTGGTGCCGAAGGATTGTCTGTTCGTTTCTATTTCGCAGTCAGGCGAAACCGCAGACACGTTGGCAGCGCTGCGATTCGCGAAGAAATCCGGCTATGTTGGCTGCCTTACCATCTGCAACGTAGCCAGCAGCTCACTGGTACGCGAAAGCGATCTTGCCATCATGACTTATGCCGGTCGCGAGATCGGCGTTGCGTCCACCAAGGCCTTTACCACCCAGCTATCGGTATTGGCGTTGCTGGTATTGGCACTGGCCCGCCGTAACGGACTGACGCCGGAACAGGAGCGCCAATATGTGGAAGACCTCAACAGCCTGCCGGAAGTCGTACAAAAAACCCTGAAGCTTGACGACGAGATCCGCCAGCTCTCGAACGATTTTGCCGAGAAGAAACACGCACTCTTTCTTGGTCGTGGTATCCAATACCCGGTGGCAATGGAGGGCGCGCTCAAGTTGAAGGAAATTTCGTACATTCACGCAGAGGCCTATCCAGCTGGCGAGCTCAAGCATGGCCCACTCGCGCTGGTGGACAATGAAATGCCGGTAATCGCAGTGGCGCCCAACAACGAATTGCTGGAAAAACTCAAATCAAATTTGCAGGAAGTGCGCGCACGCGGTGGCCAACTCTATGTGTTCGCCGATGCCGATGCCGGCATCACCAACGAGGCCGACATCAAAGTGCTCAACGTCCCGCATTGCAGCGACTTCCTGGCGCCGGTCGTTTATACCGTACCGCTGCAACTGCTCAGTTATCACGTTGCCGTGATCAAGGGAACCGATGTCGACCAGCCGCGCAACTTGGCGAAGAGTGTGACGGTGGAGTGAGCGAGGGCTTTGCTCTCGGCAACGATGCTCGGGCTGGCAAGTTACCGGGGTTTTCCCGGCGAGCGCAAGGTGCGCAGACTGCGGTTCAGACGCTTCAGATGGTCTTGCAGCAAGTCGCCACGAGAACGCGCCACTCCCATCGCCAACACATCGATCACCACCAAATGGGCGATGCGCGAAGACACAGGGGTGTACACCAGCTCGCTTTCTTCAACGTTGATGTGAATAGGGAAGTCGCACAACTCCGCCAGAGGAGTGGCGTAGGGCACGAGGCCTATTACTTTCGCGCCAGCCTCTCTGGCCAGGTGCACGCTCTGGATCAACGCCTTGGTGCGGCCCGATTGCGAAATGGCGACTACCACATCGTCCGGTCTCAGTGATATGGCCGACATGTGCTGGATATGGGGGTCGGTATAGGCCGCCGCGGATACCTGCAAACGGAAAAACTTGTGCTGGGCGTCGATCGCCACCGAGCCGGAGGCACCAAAGCCATAGAATTCCACACGCTTGGCCACACACAAGGCGGAGATGGCCTGCTCCAACGCCTGCGAATCGATTTCGTCACGCACATTCAGCAACGAGCCGATGGTGGCATCGAACACCTTGCGATTGACGTCGGCAACAGAGTCGCTGGCACTGACGGAAAACTGCACGTAGTTGCCGCTGCTGCCAAGATATTGAGCCAGCTGTAGTTTGAAGGATTGAAAGCCATCGAACCCCAGCGCCCGACAAAACCGGATCACCGTTGGCTCACTGACGCCGACGGCTTCAGCAACATCGGCGATGCGCAATGGCAGCATGCGAGACGGGTCCTGCAGGATGTAGTCAGCCACCTTGCGCTCGGACTTGCGTAGATGGACCAGTTGGGCCTGGATGCGGCGTAACAGGGTGGATGCGTTCAGGCTAACCTCGGTCAATGCGGAGTGAACTCCGGGATTAACTTAGTACAGAGCCAGATTGTGGGCAATTGAGAAGGGAGCCGGACAGGGCGAAGAGCCTTGCCGGAACTGCTTTGGCTACACCGCTTGATCGCACGGTAACCAATAAAAAAGCCGCAGCCTCGTAGCGGGGCACGCTACGAGGCAGTAAGCATCAGGAGGCGAACAGCGGATTAACCACCAATGATGGTGACGTTTTCGGCCTGCGGACCTTTGGCACTCTGGGTTACGGTCATTTTGACTTTCTGACCTTCTTTCAGCGTGCGACGACCTTCGGACTGAATTGCGCTGTAGTGGACGAACACATCCTTGCCGCCAGATTGTTCAATAAAACCAAATCCCTTTTCGTCATTAAACCATTTGACGGTGCCTTCAACTTGCTCTGCCATATTGCTCTCTTGCTTATGCATGCCACCCGTGTGGCGAAACCCAATTTTGCTTTATGCCATTGGTACTTAACCAAAATTGGCCGCCTTTTTTCGGGGCGGCCAATTGAGGTATGCACCGATGGTAACAAGATTTCCCATTTTTGCCTATGCAAAGTTGACCGTTCCTCTACAATGCCCCGGCATGGATGTAAGCCATATTTTGAACGACCTGAACGACGCCCAACGGCAAGCCGTCACAGCCGAACCGGGCAACCTGCTGGTACTGGCCGGTGCCGGCAGCGGCAAAACCCGAGTGCTGGTGCACCGTATCGCTTGGCTGATCCAGATGGAAGGACTGCGGCCGGCAGGAATTCTGGCCGTCACGTTCACCAATAAAGCCGCCAACGAGATGCGTCATCGCATTGAGACGCTGCTTGAGCAGCCGGCCGGCGGCATGTGGGTAGGCACGTTTCATGGCTTGGCGCATCGGCTGCTGCGCGCGCATTGGCAGGAAGCCGGGCTGCCGGAAAAGTTCCAGATACTCGATTCCGATGACCAGCTCCGCCTGATCAAGCGCGTGCTGCAGGGCCTTGAACTCGATGAAGGCAAGTGGCCCGCCAAGCAGTGCCAGTGGTACATCAACCAGCAAAAAGACGAAGGACTGCGCGCCGCCAATGTCGAACACTTTGGTGACGACTTTGGTCGCACAATGGTGGCGGTGTACCAGGGTTATGAGCAGGCCTGCGAACGTACCGGCATGGTCGATTTCGGCGAGCTGTTGCTGCGAGCTCACGAGCTGTGGCTCAAGCACCCCGGTCTGCTCGACTACTATCAACACCGCTTCCGCGAAATCCTCGTCGACGAATTCCAGGACACCAACGCCATCCAATATGCCTGGCTACGAGTGCTGGCGGGCAAACAGGGTCATGTGACGGCAGTGGGCGACGACGATCAGAGCATCTACGGTTGGCGTGGCGCACGTATCGAAAACATCCAGCAGTTCACCCAGGACTTTGCGCCGGCCACGTTGGTAAGGCTCGAACAGAATTACCGCTCCACGGGCACCATCCTCAAAGCGGCCAACCAGTTAATCACCAATAACTCCGGACGGCTCGGCAAGGAGTTGTGGACTGACGGCCGCGACGGAGAGCCGATCGCAATCTATGCCGCGTACAACGAACAAGATGAAGCGCGCTTCATCGTCGATCAGATCGATCAGTGGGTGCGCAAAGGCCATCGCCGGAATGAAAGCGCTGTGCTGTATCGCTCCAATGCGCAATCGCGCGAACTGGAGGAGGCGTTGCTGCGTGTCGGCATGCCCTACCGCATTTATGGCGGTTTCCGGTTCTACGAGCGGCTGGAAATCCGCAACGCCATGGCTTACCTGCGCCTCGTCGCCAACCGTGACGATGACGCAGCGTTCGAGCGCGTGATCAATGTGCCGGTGCGCGGCATCGGCAATGCCACGCTGGAAAATCTGAGGATGATTGCGCGCGAGCAGCGGGTTTCGCTGTGGCAATCGGCACAGCGGGCCGTGGCGCACGGCTTGCTCGGTGCGCGCGCGGCGCAGAACGTCGGTGGCTTCATGGCGTTGATCGATGCACTTGATGATTATGGTCGCGATCACGAATTGCACGTGACGATGGACTATCTGATCAAGCAAAGCGGCCTGATCCAGCATCATGAAAAAGAAGGCGGAGAGAAAGCCAACTCGCGGCTGGAGAACCTGGAAGAGCTCGTCAATGCCGCCAAGGCTTTCTTGCTGGAAGCGCTGGATGGCGACGAACCCACCAGTGCTGCGCGCATGGCCGCCTTCATCGACAAAGCGGCACTGGATGCGGGAGACACGCAAGCCGGCGCAGACGAAGACGCCGTACAGTTGATGACGCTGCATTCGGCCAAGGGTCTCGAATTTCCACTCGTGTTCATTGCCGGCATGGAAGAGGGATTGTTTCCACACAAGATGTCGGCCGACAGCCTCGAAGGTCTCGAAGAAGAACGGCGGCTCTGTTATGTCGGTATTACGCGCGCGATGGAAAAACTTTATCTGTGCCATGCCGAGTCGCGCCGGCTGCATGGCGACGAAAGCTTCTCGCGTCCTTCACGCTTCATCCGCGAAATTCCGGCGGCCCTGAAACAGGACGTGAGATTGAAAGGCCAGGCTTCGCGTGCAACGAGCTGGGGCGGCTCGACATCGGCAGGCAATGCCGTCGGCAGCGATAAAGACGCCGGACTACGATTGGGTCAGCGGGTGCGACACCCGAGCTTTGGCGAAGGCGTGGTTCTCAGTTGCGAAGGCAATGGCAACAATGCCCGCATCCAGATCAATTTCGATGGCGTGGGCGGCAAATGGCTGGTCGCCGCGTACGCGCGGCTCGAAGCGCTATAACATTATAAAGAGAAATCCGTGAAACCAATTACTCGCGCACGATGGCGCGAGTACGGCCGTTGTCATCGATGGCGACGAACACGAACAGCCCCTCTGCCACCTTCACCCAACTGGCGCTCTTGTCGAGGCTGCGCACCCACGCGTCGACTTCGACGCGGATCGAGGTGCGACCGATGGCAAGAATACGAGTGAAGCAGCCGACTGTCTGGCCCACATGTATCGGTGACAGGAAAGCGATGTTCTCGATCGCCACGGTCGCGACCTTGCCCTTGGATTCACGCGTGCAGGCCATGTTGCCGGCCATGTCCATCTGGCCAGCCAACCAGCCGCCGTGGATCAGACCATGCTGGTTGACATCGGCCGGCAGCGCCAGCGTTTGCAGCGCATGCCAGCCACTGGGGCGGGGGTCGAGATCGGCATCCTGATCGGCAACGGTCATCTGCGCGCGGACCTAGATTTGATCGAAGCTGATCAACCGGAATTTCAGGATGGTGGGATCGACCAATTGCATCACCACGTTGGTGTAGACGTTTTCACCAACTCGTACCGTGGGGATAGTCAATGTCCCATTGCCATACGTAGCGGCGATGCGGCCGTTTTCCTTCAACTGGATGATATGGACCAAATCGACGGCGAACAGAGTGGGATCGCTGTTGTCCGGATCGTCGGTGTTGGTTCTGTCCAGGAATTTTTCCATTACGAGCATGTACATGTTGCTGCCGATGCGAACCGGGAAGCGGGCGCCCTGATTGTCGGTGTTGTACTGGAAGGTGTAGGTACCCATCGCCATGACGTTACGCAGTGGCCCCTGCGGCCCGCCAGCGGATTCACTGACATCCCGCTGGTCGTTGATGACGCTGCTGACATCGATGGGGGTATAGTTGGTCGGATCGGTAGTGCCGTCGGCGGCGGTGGAGTAAAGAATGGGAAGCTCAGTGAAAGCCCCGCCATAAATAGAGGTCGCATCGATGGTGGACAGATAGCTGATGGAATCCATCACGGCAAGACTGGAAGGGATCACCTGGCCAAATACGGCATAGCCACCATTGAGCGTATCGAGCGAGACATTGTCCTGATAATTGATGAACCACTGGCTGGTAGCGGTGGCTGTGGTGGTGGTGTCACCGGTTCTGGCCATGGCAATCGTGCCGCGCACGTTGGAGTGGCCAGTTTGCTCGAGCGCTATAGGGGCGTTCGTCGACACGGCCACCATCGATGAACCTTGCAGGGTATAACCGCCGCCTTGGAATACACTGAGCGGATCGGCCGCAGTATTTTTGGCCAGACGGTGAATGATGGTGGCGTTGTAAGTGCCATTATTGGCGTAAGTGAGGAAGTTGGCCACCGTATTTGGAGCATCGGCAGTAAACAGCTGCAAGCACATTTCACCCATCGTCGTTTCCAGACAAGTCACGGGTTGGATGTCCGCGACCGGCTGGTCAGGCGGGCCGTTGAGGACGAGGTTATCAAGCGTGTCGTTGTAAAGAATGATTTTCTTGATCTGCACCACGTCGTCGGCGGAGATCTGGTTATCGAGTTGCAGCATTGGTGCCTGCGACAGATAGTCGAAGCCGAGGGGGTACACCGGCAGGTGTGACAGCCGATCTACCACCGCCATCCCGTCGGCAACCACGTTGGCAAAAACAGCGCCGGTATTGGCGGGGCTGTTGAAATCTCCAGTGTTGTCACTGGCATTGACGCGAAAGCCGCTGGTGGCGCTGTCCGGTTGGCCCGGTGTGACAACGAAGGCGACGGTGCCGCGCACGTTCGGGTTGGCGCCGGTGTATTCGTTGTGGATCGGAGCATTTGTGGTCACCGGCAGCGGATCCAGCTTGGTGCTCGGCGCTACCGCCACGGTGACCGACGTTGCCGTGGTATCGGTGCTGTCGGAAGTAGTCGTGGTGTTACTCGTCGTCGCGTTATTGTTGTAGTCAGTTGCCGTAGTGACATCCGTAGTGGAAGAGGTGACGTCGCCGGTGGCAATGGTGATCACGGTCGTTGTCGTCGTGACGATCGGCAGTGGAACCTTGTACTGGCCACCCTGCAAATAGCGGTTCCGTTCGCTGAAGTTCATCAGCGTGTTGCTATAGGTACCGCTGTTGACGTAGTTGATGAAATTCTGCGCGGCTACCGAATTGTCATTGAGCAGCTGTATGCAAAAAGTGTCGAGCGTGGTCTCGACACAATAAATGGATTGGGCCTTAACCGGGCTGGCGATCAGGGCGAGGACGGCCAACAACAGGCCCGGGATACGAAAAGTCTTCATGCAATACACATCAACTGGCTGAAATGGCGAGGAAAAGACCCCCGAAAAACAGCGCGCAGCTTACCATAACTGCCCTGTTACAACCCGCCTGCCAACCGGTGCAGACAGCGCCCGGTGGGGTGCACAGTGAGTGAAAATTAACCAAGCCTGAATTGGGTTGTGG
>DATJXP010000251.1:0-8629 GCA_035500035.1 Candidatus Acidiferrum sp.
ATTTGTCGGGGATCGTATCGACCGGCCCCGAGTGCGGCCTTGGCGGCGTCAATACCATACCGACCACGGGATACCAATCGTCGTTGTCGTTGCAGCAAGGCTACGGCTATGTCGGACAGCTTGGCGATGGAACCTACATCCGCCTTTATGTCAGCAGTGTTGCCGGCTCGGTTTACAACATTCAGTACGAATACCCGGCTACGGTCTGTCCGTCGGGTGCCGTGAGCAAATACACCGGAGACAGCAGTGCCGGCCATGCCGTATTCACATTCAACAATTCAACGGTGCAGAACACTGGATACAGTGGTCCACGCCGCTTTCCTTTTTACGGCTGCTCCGGCGCCGCCAAAGTGCAAGTGTGGGGTGGCGGTGGTGCCGGCGGCGCGGGCAGTGATGGTGGCGGCGGTGGCGGCGGTGGCGGCGGCTACGTGTCGCAAACGCTCACTCTGGTGCCGGGCCAGTGGTATCTGCTGACGATAGGCGCCGGTGGTCAGACGATAGGCACCGATTCGGGAACCAGCGGGACCGACAGCTCGTTTGCCATCGAGGCAGGCAGCGCCATCCTTACGGCAACCGGTGGCAAGGGTGGCACTTGGGATGGCTACAACTCCTACAACTATGGCATCGGCGGCCAGCCCGGCGCCGGCAGCAGCAGCGACTCAAGCTCCGTCTCCACGAAAATAGCGGGCACTGCCGGCGGCAACGGTGGCGCCGTCAATACTTGCGGTGGTTTCGGTACCACAGGTCCGGCTGGTGCTGGCGGTGCCGGCGGCAACGGCGGCGATGGTGGCAAGGGCGGCTGCAACCCGGGTTCAGCCGGCGCGCCTGGCGGCGGTGGCAGCGGTGGCAGTCAAGGTAGCCTGGGGGGTGCTTCGTCCGGTGCGTACGGGCAAGTGACCATCACCTGGCAATAAGCGTAGCGCTCGGCAGCCTTGGGAAATGGCTGCCAATCTTCCTATTTTTTGCCACATCCCACTTTATATTGCCGCAGACCGACCAGTTCCGGCAGCAGTCCCATGTCCGCACCGCAATCACTCGAGCCGAACAAGCTCCGTCGTCTTGTGTTTGCCACGTCGGCGGGCACCATCTTCAAGTCGTACGACTTCATCCTGTTCGGGTCGGTGGCGCCGTTGATCTCGGCGCAGTTCTTCGCCGGCATCAACGAAACCGCCGCCTTCATCATCGCGCTGCTGACGTTCGCGGCCGGATACCTGGTGCGACCGCTCGGTGCGCTGTACTTCGGTTCGCTCGGTGACCGCAAGGGCCGCAAGCAAGCCTTCCTGATCACGATCACGCTGATGGGTCTGGCCACCTTCGGCATCGGCTTGCTGCCGACCTACGCCGCGATCGGCGTATGGGCACCGGTGTTGCTGGTGGCGTTGCGCTTGATCCAGGGGCTGGCAATGGGCGGCGAATACGGCGCTGCCATCGTCTATACCGCCGAACACGCACCGCCTGGTCAACGTGGGCTATACGTCGGCTGGATCCAGGGTGCGGCTGGCTTTGCGGTGTTTCTGTCGTTCTTCATCGTCTATCTGACCCGCACCGCACTGGGCGAAGACAATTTCGCCCGCTTCGGTTGGCGCATCCCGTTCCTGATCTCGATCGTGTTGCTGGCGATTTCGTTGCAGATGCGTTCCACCCTCGAGGAATCGCCGCTGTTCCAGCGCCTGGTGGCGGAAGGCAAAGCCGCCAAGCGTCCGCTGCAGGAAGCCTTCGGTGAATGGAGCAACCTGAAGCTGGTGATCCTTTCGCTGCTGGGGCTGCTGATGTTGCAGGGCGTGGTGTTCTACACGGTGCACTTCTATTCGCAGTTCTTCATCATGCGCGTGCTCAAGCTGCCGCCGCAGACCATGTCCTTCATCATGATGTGCGTCACTCTTTGCAGCGTGCCGCTTTACGTGCTGTTTGCCTGGTTGTCAGATCGCTGGGGCCGCAAGCCGCTGGCGCTGACGGGCGCGGTGCTGACGTTGCTGCTGCTGTTGCCAATCTTCCACGGCTTCACCGCGGTGGTGAACCCGGCGCTGTCGCGCGCGCAAACCGTGGCACCGGTCGTCGTCACCGCCGATCCGGTCGAATGCTCGCTGCAGTTCGATCCGGTGGGGCAAACCAGGTTCGTCAGCTCGTGCGACATCGCCAAGAGCACGCTGGCTGCGCTCGGCATCGGTTATCGCAATGCCGTGGGTTCGCCGAACACACACGCGGTGGTGACCGTTGGCGACAAGAGCATCGCCGGCATCGACGGTACCGGGTTGAGCGGACTCGAGCTGGCCAAGGCGCGGGCGGTATTCAAGCAGTCGCTGCTGTCGCTGCTGAAACAGTCGGGTTATGAGTCCGGGATCGACACTGCCGCAGTCAACCTGCCGCTGCTCGGCGGTCTGATGCTGCTGTTGGTGGTGCTGTCGACGCTGGTCTATACGTTGACGCCGATCATGGCACTGGAACTGTTTCCCACCCAGATTCGTTACAGCGCGCTGTCGTTGCCGTATCAGATCGGTGCCGGTTGGTTCGGCGGCTTCATGCCGGCCATCGCCTTCGCGATGGTGGCGGCCAACGGCGATATCTATTACGGGCTGTGGTATCCGCTGGTGATCATCGCCATCAGCGTGGTTGTGCTGGCGCTGTGGTTGCCGGAAACTCGCCATCGCGAGCTGTAAATGGGGTCAGAGCCCATTTCCAATATAAAGAAAGCAACGACATCTTTACTTTCAAAATGGGCTCTGACCCCATTTACAGCTCCATCTACAGAGGATTGCCATGAGTAGCGATACCGACAGCAAACAATATCAGGCCGGCATGGCGCTGCGCGTCAGCATGTGGGGCGAAGCCGCCGGCGAGGCGCGCGTCAAGCAAGCGACAAGTTTCAACCGCCCGCTGGAAGACATGGTCACGCAATGGTGCTTCGGCGACGTGTGGCAGCGGCCGGGGCTCGACCGCAAGACCCGCAGCATGATCACGCTGGCCGCGCTCACCGCGCTGTGCCGCCCCAACCAGATCAAGCCGCATGTCGAAGGCGCGCTGGCCAACGGCGTCACCGTCGAGGAAATCCGCGAAATCATCCTGCACACCGCGGTGTATGCCGGCGTACCTACCGGCGTCGAAGCCGTCAACGCGGCGAAGGAAGTGCTGAAAAAGCTGGGGCTGGATTGAATGACTAACGCCATCAGCAACGTCGGCTTCATCGGCATCGGCACCATGGGCTGGCCGATGGCGGCCAACCTGGTCAAGGCCGGTTTCAACGTCACCGTGTTCGATCTCAGCAGCGAGCGCAGCCAGCGCTTTGCGCGCGAAGTCGGCGGCAAGGCCACCGACTCGCTGGCCGACATCGCGCGCCAGCAGCTCGTAGTGACGATGTTGCCCACCGGCAAGATCGTGCGCGAAGTATTGCTGCACGGCCAGCACGGCGCATTTGCGAGCAATGCCAAGGCAGGTACGCTGGTAGTCGACATGAGTTCGTCGGAACCGACCGGCACGCGCGAACTGGCGGCGGAATTGGCCAGGCAGGGCGTAGTATTCATCGATGCGCCGGTGTCCGGTGCCGAGCCGCGCGCCAAGGCCGGCACGCTGACGATCATGATCGGCGGTAACGATGCCGATGCAATCGCGCGCGCCAGGCTCGTGCTCGGCGCAATGGGCAATCGGCTGTTCGACACCGGCGGCAGCGGTTCCGGCCATGCCTGCAAGGCGCTGAACAACCTGCTGGGCGCCACCGCGTTCGCCGCCACCAGCGAGGCGGTGCTGGTGGCCGAACGTTTCGGGCTCGATCCGAAAGTGCTGGTGGACATCCTCAACGTCTCCACCGGCAAATCGTTCATCTCCGAAATCGTGATGAAGGACCACGTGCTCGACGGCAAGTTCGCCACCGGTTTCAAGCTGGGCCTGATGGCGAAGGATGTGCAGATCGCGGTCGATCTGGCGGATGCCGTGGGCCTTGCCGCGCCGGTCGCACATCAGGTCAACGAGCGGTGGAAGGATGCACTCAACCGGCTCGGTTTCGATGCCGACAACACCGAGGCCATCAAGAGCTGGAAAGGCGGCGACAAGCCCTAGGCAAGTGCAGGCAATGGATGCGCCGGGCCTTTGCAGGATTTTTACCGAAGCGGGGTAGATTTAAGGGGGGAAGTCGTTACAATCGCGCCTCCTTGAGTGGCCACGTGACCACATTTTTCAACACGCTTTCCGAGGAAACCGTATTGAACGCTGCCAAGAAATCCGCAGATAAAACCGCCACCCGCAAATCCAAGGGCAAAGCCGGCAAACAGGCGCAGCCCAAACCTGCGCCCGCTCGCGGACACACGGGTGAATGGTCTGCAAGAAAATCGCTGGACCTGTACGGTTTCGAGCGTTGGGGCAACGACTACTTCAGCGTGTCGAAGAACGGCAACGTCACCGCCCGCACTCTCAACGCTTCGGTCGAGCTGATCGATATCGTCAACGGCATGCTCGAGCGCGACATGCAGATGCCGGTGCTGCTGCGCATCGAGAACATCCTCGACGCCCAGATCAAGCGGCTCAACATGGCGTTTCGCACCGCGATCGAATCGCACGGCTACAAATCCGAATATCGCGGCGTCTATCCGATCAAGGTCAACCAGCAGAGCCAGGTGGTGGAAGAAATCGCCGACTTCGGCAAGCGCTACAAACACGGCTTCGAAGTAGGCAGCAAGCCGGAAATCATCGTCGCGCTGTCAACGCTGGAAGAGCCCGGCAGTCTGATCATCTGCAACGGCTACAAGGACGTGGAGTTCATCGAGCTCGGCTTGTCGGCCATCAAGCTCGGCTTCGTGTGCGTGTTCGTGGTGGAAACGCCGTCGGAGATTCCGTCGATCATCGAGTGCAGCCGTCGTACCGGCATCGAGCCGATCATCGGCGTGCGCGTCAAGACCACCGCCGCCGTCGGCGGCCACTGGAACTCGACGTCGGGCGACCGCAGCGTGTTCGGGCTCACCACGTCGCAACTGGTGGAGCTGGTCGATACGTTGAAGGCGGAGAACATGCTGCATTGCCTGCAGCTGCTGCATTGCCATCTCGGTTCGCAGATTCCGGACATCAAGGATATCCGCATGGGTATCACCGAGGTGTGCCGTTACTACGCCGACCTCGTCAACGAAGGCGCCGCGCTGAAGTACATCGATCTCGGCGGCGGACTTGCCGTCGATTACACCGGTTGGGGTTCCACCTACGGCCAAAGCCGCAACTATTCGTTGCAGGAGTACTGCGACGACATCGTCGATACGCTGAAACAGAGCTTCGACGAATACGGCATCGCGCATCCGACCATCGTCACCGAGTCGGGCCGCGCCACCATCGCCTATTCGTCGATCCTGATCTTCAACGTGGTCGACACCACGATTTTCGAACCGAGCAACCTGCCGGCGCCGCACAAGGACGAGCATCCGCTGATCACCAGCATGCGCGACATCTACGGCAGCCTGACCGAGTCGCGCATCCAGGAGTGCTACAACGACGCCCACTACTGGCGCAACGAGGCGCGTGAGCTGTTCCGCCGCGGCCAGCTCGACCTGCGTACGCGTTCGGTGGCGGAGAACCTGTTCCTCGATTTGCTGCACAAGATCGCCGATCTCACCGAGTCCATGGGCCGCGTGCCGTCCGATCTCGAAGGCTTGAAGCTGTCGCTGGCCGACATCTATTACGGCAACTTCAGTCTGTTCCAGTCGCTGCCCGACACCTGGGCCATCGACCAGCTGTTCCCGATCGCGCCGATCCATCGCCTGAACGAAGAGCCGACCCGCCGTGCCGTGATCGCCGACATCACCTGCGACAGCGACGGCAAGATCGACCGTTTCGTCGGCGAAGGCGAAGTGGCCAAGGTGCTGCCGCTGCATGAACTGCTGCCGAACAAGGAGTACTACCTCGGCGTGTTCCTCGTCGGCGCCTATC
The DNA here is from genome assembly GCA_035500035.1 of Candidatus Acidiferrum sp. Lineage (GTDB taxonomy): Bacteria > Pseudomonadota > Gammaproteobacteria > Pseudomonadales > Pseudohongiellaceae > CAILUG01. The sequence goes on from DATJXP010000251.1 coordinate 5,902, forward strand.
AGGAAACGCTCGGCGATCTGCACAACCTGTTCGGCGACACCAACGTGGTCAGCGTGCGCATCAACCGCGACGGCGGCTACGACTTCGTCAAGGAGATGCAGGGCGACTCGATCGCCGACGTGCTCAGCTACGTCGAGTACTACCCGAAAGAAATGCAGGAACGGCACCGCAACACCGCCGAGCGCGCCGTGCGCGAAGGCCGCATCACCGCACGCGAGCGGCAGCAGATCATCAAGCTGTTCAACGAAAGCCTGAACGGTTACACCTATTTCGAGAAAGAAGACTGAGGACTACGGCGATGGCGAAGGTATTGATCATTGGCGCAGGCGGTGTAGGGCAGGTAGTGGCGCACAAATGCGCGCAGGTGGCGTCCGTGTTCAGCGACATCACGCTGGCGAGTCGTACCGAGTCCAAGTGCAAGCTGATCGCCGAGCAGATCAGGCAGAAGCAGGGCCGCACCATCAACACCGCGCAGGTCGATGCCGACAACGTGCCGGAACTGGTGGCGCTGATCAACCGGATCAAACCCGAACTCGTCATCAACGTGGCGCTGCCGTACCAGGACCTGCACATCATGGACGCCTGCCTCGAGGCTGGTGTCAACTATCTCGACACCGCCAACTACGAGCCGCTCGACACGGCAAAATTCGAATACAAATGGCAGTGGGCTTACCAGGAAAAATTCCAGAAGGCCGGTTTGATGGCACTGCTTGGCTCCGGCTTTGACCCCGGTGCCACCAACGTGTTCACCGCGTATCTGAAGAAGCATTACTTCGACGAGATCCAGCAGCTCGACATCATCGACGTCAACGGCGGCAACCACGGCTATCCGTTCGCCACCAACTTCAACCCCGAGATCAACATTCGCGAAGTCACCGCCGAATGCCGTCACTGGGAAGGCGGCGAGTTCGTCACCACCGGCGCCATGTCGCTGAAGCAGTCGTTCACCTGCACCGAAGGCGTTGGTACCTACAACATCTATCGCATGTACCACGAAGAACTGGAATCCCTGGTCAAGCATTTCCCGACGCTGAAGAAAGCGCAGTTCTGGATGAGCTTCGGCGACAGCTACCTCAAGCATCTCGAAGTCCTCGGCAACGTCGGCATGACGCGCATCGATCCGGTCGAGTTCCAGGGTCAGCAGATCGTACCGATCCAGTTCCTCAAGGCCTTGTTGCCGGATCCCGCCTCGCTCGGCCCGCGTACCAAGGGCAAGACGTGGATCGGTTGCCACATCACCGGTACCAAGGCCGGCAAGCAGCGCAAGGTCGTCGTTTACAACATCTGCGATCACCAAGCGTGCTACCAGGAAGTGCTGTCGCAGGCGATTTCGTATACCACTGGCGTGCCGGCCATGATCGGTGCCAAGATGATGCTCGAAGGCAAATGGAAGGCAACCGGTGTGTGGAACATGGAACAGATGGACCCCGATCCATTCATGGCCGACATGAACCAGCACGGTCTGCCGTGGACCGTCATCGAAGAACCGGGTTTCAACCTTGTCTGAACACGTCGCCGCCGACACTTTTCTCAAGTTCGATCCCCGCCGCGTGCCGTCGCCCTGCTTCGTCGTCGATGAAGTGGCGGTCGAACGCAACCTGAAGATTCTTGCCCGCGTGCAGGCCGAATCCGGCGCCAGGGTGCTGATCGCGCTGAAGGCATTTTCGATGTTCAGCCTGGCGCCGCTCATCATGCGGCACCTCAGCGGCATCTGCGCCAGCGGCCTGCTGGAAGCGCGGCTCGGCCGCGAGGAATACTGCAAGCAGCCGGGCAAGGAAGTGCACGTCTATTCCGCCGCTTACACCGAGGCCGACCTGCGCGAGATCCTGCAGATCGCCGATCATGTCGTGTTCAACACACTCGGGCAGTGGCGCCGGTTCCAGCCGCTGATACAAGCAGCCCGCGCCAAACGGCCGCAGCTCGATTTTGGCCTGCGCATCAACCCGCGCCATTCCGAAGGCAAGGTGGCGTTGTACGACCCGTGCGCGCCCGGTTCGCGGCTCGGCACGCCGGTCGATCAGCTGCGCGGTCAGGACCTGACCGGCCTCAGCGGCCTGCATTTCCACACGCTGTGCGAACAGAATTTCGCGCCGCTCGCCCGTACGCTCGATGCCGTGGAAGCCCAATGCGGCGAATTGCTGAAGACGCTGAAGTGGGTCAATTTCGGCGGCGGCCACCACATCAGCCACCCCGATTACGACATTGACGGCCTGATCGCCCGCATCAAGGGGTTCCGGGCCAAATACGGCGTGCAGGTGTACCTGGAACCAGGCGAAGCCATTGCCATCCATTCCGGCGTGCTGGTCAGCGAAGTGCTGGACACCCTCGACAACGAAATGCCCATCGCCGTGCTGGATACCTCGGCCACCTGCCACATGCCGGACACGCTGGAGATGCCGTACCGGGCCCATATCTTCGGTTCCGGCGCCCAGGGCGAGAAGCAATACAGCTACCGCCTCGGCGGTCTCAGTTGCCTTGCCGGGGATGTCATGGGTGACTATAGTTTCGACACCCCCCTAAGCGTGGGACAGCGGCTAGTGTTCGATGACATGGCGCATTACACGATGGTAAAAACCACCACCTTCAACGGCGTCCGCCTACCCGCGCTGGCAGTGTGGAATTCCGCTACCGACGACTTGCGCATCGTGCGTGAATTCGGGTATCAAGATTTCCGTAATCGTTTATCGTAAATAGTTAGTTCTTATAGTTAGTCCTGATAGTTAGTCCT
>DATJXP010000252.1:0-8290 GCA_035500035.1 Candidatus Acidiferrum sp.
CGACCGCTTCACGCTGGACTTCCCCGAGCGGCCACTGCAGTTGCTGACTGCAACGACACAAGTGGAAGCGGCGTTGGGGTTGCCGGTGTCGCAACTGACGCGGGCCGGCAAGACCCTGATCGCCGAGTTGGCCAACGCCACAAGAGTGCGGAACTGCAAGCCCGACTTCCAGCAGATCGCCCGGCTCGACTGTCACGGCGTAATCATCACTGCCCGCGGCGACGACTGCGATTTCGTCTCGCGCTTCTTCGCCCCCAGGGTCGGCGTCAACGAAGATCCGGTCACCGGGTCGGCGCACTGCGGCTTGGTGCCGTACTGGCATGCCCGATTGAACAAGACCGCGATGCACGCGCGGCAACTGTCGGCCCGCGGCGGCGAGCTGTTCTGCGAATATCGCGCACCGCGAGTACTGATGAGCGGTCACGCGGTGCAATACAGCGTTGGCACCATCAACTTGCCCGACTCTTTCTGACCACGACGACTGCCACTATTTATACCGCTCAGTCGTTATCGCTTGGGATTTTCTCCCTCTCACTGGCGCCTTGCCGCGCTCATGCCGCTCTCTTTAACGATGGTGCTAACGGTTTATAACCGTTAAGCACCGGTTTTTCCCGATTCCGCTGCCCTAGCATGCGTGGCCCTCCCACTTTACCCACAGGAGACATGCCCCATGCCAAAGCCCCGTGCCGTATCAGGTCTTTCCCGAACTCCCGTTCCCGCCAAGCCCGCCACACTGGCGGCGGCCATCGTAACGGCCTGCGCCGCAATGGCGACTGCGTTGCCGAGCGTTGCAGCGGCGGCCGACGCTGTCGAGGAAATCACCGTGGTAGGTCAAGGCGTGGGATCGCTGCGCTTGCAAGCCAACAATGACGCCGGTTCCCGTCTCGGCCTGACTGCGCTGGAAACCCCGGCCAGCGTCGATCTGATCACGCGCGACGAAATCATCAGCAAGGGTGATTACAGCGCAATGGACAGCATCACCCGCAGCGCCGGCATTTCCACCAGCGCCAACAACGGCAACGGTGGCATCCAGGTGTCGAGCCGCGGCTTCAACGGCCAGGGCACCACCGTCTTTACCTATGACGGCACGCGTCTGTACATCACCGCCGGCACCGTGACCTTCCCGGCCGACACCTGGACGCTGGATCGCGTCGAAGTGCTGCGCGGCGCCGGCTCAGTGATCAACGGTGTCGGCGCGCTGGCGACCACGATCAACTACGTGCCGCGCACGCCGCAGTTCGACGCCGACAGTTTCGAAGGGCAACTTGCCGTTGGCAGCTACGGCATGAAGCGCGTGGCCGTCGATGGCAACGTGCGCCTGAGCAGCGAGTGGGCCGCGCGCGCCGACGTGGCTTATGAAGGCAAGGACGGCTACCAGGACCGCGCCGACGAGGATCGCAAGGTGGCGGCGCTGTCGTTGCTGTACGCACCGAACGCCGATTTCAGGATGCGGTTCAGCCTCGACTATGCCGACGTCAATCCTTCGAGCTATTTCGGCACGCCGCTGATCGATGGCGTCGCCAGCGACGCCCAGCGCAAGAACAATTACAACTTCGCCGACTCCCGCATCAATTACCGCGACGTGTGGGCGCGCGTGCATACCGATTGGCGGCTGTCCAATGACATCAGCTTCCGCAACGACACCTTCGTGATCCAGGCCAACCGCGAGTGGCAGAACCTGGAAGAGTATTACTACAACGACACCACCAAGCTGATGGACCGCGTGTCGTATCTCGGCATCAAGCACGACGAACGGCAGATCGGCACTCGCGGCGACTTTCTGTTCACCGGCAAATTCAACGGTATGGACAACCGCTTCACGATCGGTGCCGAAGTGAACGACGTCGATCTCACTTACTCGGACGATTTCAACAGCGGCGGCTTCGACTACGCCGACAGCGTGCCGGTGTTCGGCTTCTCGCCCGGCTTGCGCCCGACGGCGGTCTTCACGCAGCCGGACTTCACCAGCAACACCAAACAGTACGGGCTGTTCTTCGACGACGTACTCAAGCTGAATTCGCAGTGGAGCCTCGTGATCGGCGGCCGCTACGACACCTTCAGCTATGATCGCGTCACGCTGGCGCAGGTCACCGGCCGCGCGCGCAGCGAGTTCGGTTCGGATTATTCGAAGTTCACCTGGCGCGCCGGCGCTGTTTACGAAATCAGCAGCAGCCTCAGCGTTTATGCGCAGGCCAGCATCGCCGCCGACCCGGTGTCGTCGCCGATCTCGATCAACGCGGCCAGCGCCAACTTCCACCTGAGTCCGGGCCGCCAGTACGAAGTCGGCCTCAAGCAGCAGTTTTCCGGCGGCGAATACACGCTGGCGTATTTCGACATCACCAAGAAGGACATGGTCACCCGCTTGCCCGGCGCCACGGTCGATTCGCAGATCGGCCAGCAGAGTTCGAGCGGTGTCGAGGCAACGCTGCGGTTGAATCCGTTGCCGACGCTGAGCATCGACCTCAACGCCGCCTTCATCGACGCCGTGTACGACACGTTCTATTCCGGCAGCCTGTCGCTGTCGGGCAACACGCCCAACGGCGCGCCCAAGACCACCGCCAACGTATGGGTGAACTGGACGCCGATACCGAAGTTGCAACTGGGCGCGGGCGCACGTTACGTCGCCGCCCGTTTCGCCGACGACGAGAACACCGACAAGCTGCCGGCCTACACCGTGGTCGATGCTTCGGTGAGCTGGCAATTGAACGCCAAGTCGTCGCTGACGCTGCGCGTGCGCAACCTCACCAACGAGAAGGACTACGTGCTGTCCGAATACGTGCCCGGCGAATGGCTGTTCGGCGAGCCGCGCGCCTACGAACTGGGCCTGCACTATTCGTTCTGACGGATGCCGATGGTGCTGAAAAAGCTCAACCGCTGGCTCTACCTCGTACATCGCTGGTTCGGCGTGGTGATGTGCGTCTTCATCGCGCTGTGGTTCGCGACCGGCATCATCATGATGTACGTCGAGTACCCGGAGCTGACCGAGGTGGAGCGGTTGCAGCAGTTGGAACCGATTGCGTTTGATCGGATCGAGGTCGATGTCGGTGCAGCGGCAGCTTCGCTGCATGCAGGCGATGCTTTCTCCAGCATCAAGCTGGCGCAGGTGCTGGGGCGGCCGGCTTATCAGTTCGCCGGAAAAAATCCGCCGCTGCGTACAGTGTTCGCCGACACCGGCGAAGAACTGCACGGCCTGCAACCCGAACAGGCTCTGCTCGCCGCGCGCCATTCCGGCTTCAGCAGCGAGGGCATTGCCGCCAGTTACCAGGGCTTGCTGGCGGTGGACCAATGGACCGTGTCGTCCGAGCTGCATGCGAGCCGGCCGCTGCACAAGGTGGCGATGAACGACGACGCCGGCACCGTGGTGTACGTGTCCAACGTCAGCGGCCAGATCGTGCGCGACAGCAACCGCCGCGAACGCATGTGGAACTGGTTCGGCTCCACCATCCACTGGATCTACCCGTACCAATTGCGCCAACACCAAACGGTGTGGGCCAACCTGCTGATCTACCTGTCGCTGGCCGGCGTCATCGTCGTGCTCACCGGCGGCATCGTCGGCTTCATCCGTTTGCGGGTGATGAAACCGTATCACGGCTCCAGCGTGACGCCGTATCGCGGTATCCGGCAATGGCATCACTTGCTGGGGTTGGGTTGCCTGCTGTTCGTCAGCACCTTCATGTTCAGCGGGCTGATGTCGATGTCGCCGTGGGGCCTGTTCGACAATGCGACCGCGGCTGGCGAACAGGTGGATCGCTACACCGGCGGGCCGTTGTCCGCGCTCGATCAATTTCCGTCGCCGGCAACCATCGGCAACGACGGCACCGTCAAGGAAGTGGAATGGCAACGGATCGGTACCACTCCCCTGCTGGTACTGTCGCGCTCCGCGACCGACAAACAGGTGTTGGCCAACTCGGGCTTGTTGCGCAGCATCGCCCTGCGCCGCTTGATCGACGGCGCCCTCGCATCGCTGCAACCCGACGCCAGGTTGCTCACCAGCACCGCGCTCGACGACTACGACAACTACTATTACTCGCACCACAACCGCTACCGGCCGTTGCCGGCGCTGCGCGTGCAGTTCGACGATGCCGAACGCAGCTGGTACACCATCGACCTCAACACCGGCAGCGTCGTCATGCGCCAGACCGCAACCGACCGCGTCGCGCGCTGGCTCTACAACGGCATGCACAGCCTCGACTTTGCGCTGGTGTTCCAGCATCGCCCGCTGTGGGACGTGCTGGTGATTTTGCTGTGCATCATCGGCTTCGGCTTTGCGCTGACGTCGGTGGTGCTGGGCTGGCGGAGGTTGACCTATTGAGTGTAGCCGACTGCTGAATCTCCCCTCCCGGCAACGGTTCTTCACTTGCGCCCCGCATGCACCTCCTCGATGCGGGGCGTTTTTTATTTGTCATTCTTGTCTTGCCCCATTAGAGTCCGCTGCAGCCGCACTCAAGGAGGACGCCGCTCTCATGCCGTGGTTTCTCATCTCCATTGCCATTCAACTGGCTGCCGTTGTGCACATCATCAAAACCGGCCGCAATACATTCTGGATCTACATCGTCATCTTTGCGCCCGTGGTGGGTACCATGGCTTATGCGATCGTCGAGCTGCTGCCGGAACTGACGCAGTCCCGCACGGGTCGCAGCGCCAAGACCAAATTCGTCAACATCATCAATCCGCAAAAGAATCTGCGCGCGGCGGAGGAGCGCTACGCGGTGACCAACACCGTAAAGAACGCCATGCTGCTGGCGGAACAGTACCTGCACCATGATCGCGTTGCTGATGCCAAGGCGTTGTACCAGCGCTGCCTGACCGGCATTTACGCCGACGACCCGCACCTGCTATTGGGCTTGGCCACTGCCCACTACGCCTTGGCGGAATATGCCGAAGCGTTGCGGTGCCTCGACCAGTTGAAGGCCAGAAATCCGCAAAGCACCTCTGAGGACGGCCACCTGCTTTATGCCAACTGCCTGCAAGGGTTGGGCAAGACGACGGAAGCGATTCACGAATACGAAGCGCTCGCCCGTTATTATCCCGGCCCCGAACCGGCTTGCCGGCTGGCATTGTTGTTGAAGCTGACCGGCCAGCGGGAAAAAGCCAATGCCATCTTTGCCGACATCGTCAACCGCGCCAGGCGCAGCGGCCGGCACTATCGCTCCCTGCATCAGGAGTGGATAACGGTAGCGAAGCAGGAATTGCAATAACGCCTCATCACTTCCCGGTTTTTCCAGCCCGCAACCAACATGCACCGAACCTGAACGAACCTGAACGAACCTGAAGATTGCTGCAGAGCGCCAGATGTACCATTATATGCTACGCACAATCGCGCATGGTTGACCTTCATCGATTCCCTGTAATCTGGCCTTGCGCATTTTTACCGTGACCGGCGCCAGCCGGTATCCAGCCGAGGGATCGCGCGCATGTTCCAGCTACTGCTACTGATGACCCTGCTCGCAAGTCCGGTGGCAATCTCGTTTGTCTACAGCACCGATGGCAGCCCGCTGTGGCTGGCCCAGGCGCTGACCGCCTTGCTGCTCTATGTCCTGTTGCTGTGGCAGATCTGCGCGCGCGTGACAAACGGTCTGATGCGCCAGCTCGCGTTCGCCGGCGGCTGCTTCGTGCTGTGCGTGTTCGAACTGGGTCGTGCCCTGTCGTTTTATTTCCAGGGCGAAAGTTTCAACAGCCGCTTTTTCTACCATCTCGACGCCGAAAACGCCGCCCTGGTGTGGCAGGCCTATCTGTGGCCGACGCTGCTGTCGGTCGGCTATCTGTCCGGCGGCACGGCGCTGGCGATAGTGTGTATCCGCCGTGTTGCCTCCGTGCGGCCGTGGCCGCTTGCCGGGCAGGTTCTGCTGCTGGCGCTGATCGTGGTGCTCGAACCCGAATCCGCGCGCCTGCTGGCGTGGAGGCTGCAGGAAAACGCCTACGCAAAACAATTCGCGTCCGGCGCGGTGGAGCCACAGCAGATCGCCGCGCTGCATCTGAACGCCGGCGCGCTCGACACCGGCACCGGTAAAGTCGGTGCCGGCAGGAATCTGGTGCTGATTTATCTGGAAAGCCTCGAGGCCACTTATCTCAACGAAAAGATTTTCGGCCCGCTGGCTCCCAATCTGCAGCGGTTTATGCGTGAAGGACTCACTTTCACCCAGATACAACAAACCGCGGGCACCAGTTTCACCATGGCCGGCATCGTCTCTTCGCAGTGCGGCACGCCGATGCTGTTCGAGGTGACCCCTTCCGGCAATGACATCATGCAGAACGGTTTTCTGAACCATGTCACCTGTCTTGGCGACATCCTGCATGCCGGCGGTTATCACCAGGTCTTCATGGGCGGTGCTCCTCTGCGATTTGCCGGCAAGGGCAGGTTCCTGCTGGCACATCATTACGACGAGGTGTTAGGCAGAATCGCGCTGTCTGCCAAATTGCCGGATCGCGCCTACCAGACCGGCTGGGGACTTTATGACGATTCGCTGTTCACGCTGGCAAGCGAAACCTTCATGCGGCTGGCGGACACTGCCCAGCCCTTCAATCTCTCGCTGCTGACGCTGGATACCCACCATCCGAATGGAGCCGCGTCGGCAAGCTGCAAACCCTACGCGAAAATCGACAACAGCATACTGCACGCCGTGCATTGCACCGACCAGTTGCTGAAACGGTTCATCGACACGATAAGCCGGCATCCGGCCTGGGCCAACACGATAGTGGTGCTGGTCAGCGATCATTATGCGATGCGCAACGCCGCCAGCGCCTTTTATCCTCCCGTCGCCGATCGCCGTTTGTTATTCACGGTGCTCAATGCACCGCGCACCGGCGAGGTTGTCACGCCGGGCACCCATATGGACATTGCACCGACGATCCTCGAGTTGCTGGGCGTCAAACACGAGGCCGTTTTTCTGGCGGGCAACAGCCTGCTGGATGCCGACGCCTACCATTTCCACGCCGAGGAGCTGGGTACGGCGCGCAACGACATGATCGAGTTTCTGAATTCCCATATGCTGACCACGCACACGACCTCGTTGTGCCAGGAAAAAAACATGCTCGAGGTGTCCGATACCATCCATATTGCCGGGAAGGACGTCGCGATCAGTTACCGGGGCGCTCCGCTACCCGATGGCTCACTGCAGCGCACCCACACTTTCATCGGATTGTTCGACGACGATGGCTACCTGGAATCCAGCATGATCGTGCCGAACGAAGCAGTGGCCGCCACTCTCTTTACCTATCGTGAATACAACTTCATCACGCTCGGCAACGACTCCGCGCTGCCGGATTTCGTACGCGGGAAGGACGCGGCGGCGGGCGCCCAGCGTCTGGTATCGTTGATCGGCAACTTGCTGGGGCCGATGTATTCGCTGCAAGTGGCGCTCAACGACAAGGAGATAACGGTCGCCAGCCCTTCCTGCGACCTCAGGGTAAGCAGCATCAAGACGGAAACCGACCACAGCAAGGACATGGATTTCGTGAAACAGCGCTGCCTCGACAGCAATACCGGCGACATCATGAACCCGACGGACGGCTCCATATTCCTGAATCGCGTGCGCTACAACAACGGCTGGTTCGAAGCCACGCTCCGCTTGAACCGGCGCCGGCAGTACGAGCCCAGCACGTACACCGCGATAGAAGGAGCCCCGCCGGACTCTTACTGTGATGCCTATGTCAGTGACGACGCCCTGGTGATACCCAACATTCACATCGGACAGCAACAGCAGACACTGAGCCTGCGCAAAGCTCCCGGCGCGGATCTCGTCTTCTTGCCCAGCGTCGAATGAGGACGGCACCCGGTGTACAACGATTTCACGCGCGCTCCGAGGCGTTGCCCACGCCCTTGGGAGCAGTCTAATCACTTAACGGGTTGTCCGAAATTCCGGAGCCACCTTTTGCTCCGCCCTTCGTGCGATCACGCAGCCGTGCGGACCACACTCTTCCCCACTGCCGCAGCGGCTGCTCGATCAACCAGTGCCCGGCCGATGCCGCCGCCACGCTCATGATCAGCGCCAGCAATGCCGTTGTCGCTCCATTGCCCCACCACCCCACGGCAAGATTGCGCGCGGCATTGTGGAAAATATAGAGGCCATAGCTGAGCGCGCCGGCACCGGCGCAAATGGCAAGCAACGCGTTCCTTTCAATCCGCAGCGACCCTGCGCACACAACCACCAACGCGTAGCACAGGGCCGCCAATAATCCCATGTTGCCGCGCGACCAGGAATTGGCCGCCAATACTGCGTCGCCGTTGGTCATTGCCACCCAAGCCAGCAGTAGCAGGCCCACAATTCCCAAGGCTCCCATCGTTGTGCGA
>DATJXP010000253.1:0-2572 GCA_035500035.1 Candidatus Acidiferrum sp.
TCACCAGTTCGCCCACCATCTTGCTCGGCACTTCGCGTTCGCCGCTGGCTCTCAACCGGTGACAAATGTGGCTGATCGCTTCGTCGAGCTTGTCGACACCGACCGGGCGTTTTTCCAGCGCCTTCAGCATGCCGGCCCGCAGCTTCTCTTCGTTGAACGGTTCGCGCTCGCCCTGCTGCTTGATCAGCCGCGGCATCACCAGTTCCGCGCTTTCGAACGTGGTAAAGCGCTCGGCGCAGGTGATGCATTCACGCCGCCGCCGCACCTGGTTGCCCTCGGCCACGAGGCGCGAGTCGATCACCTTGGTGTCTTCGGCGTTGCAGAAGGGGCAGTGCATGGTTGGCCTCTCTTTGGATTCCCGCTTGCGCGGGCATGACGAATTGTCCGGGGAACCCTAACCGTAAACCGGAAACCGTTTGCACAGCGCCAGCACCTTGGCCTTGACGCCGGCAACCAGCGCATCGTTCTTGTGGTCTTCCAGGATGTCGCAGATCCAGCCGGCCAGCTCCGTCATCTCCTGCACGCCGAAACCGCGCCGCGTCGCCGCCGGCGAGCCGATGCGCAAACCGCTGGTGATGAACGGCGGGCGCGGATCGTTCGGCACCGCATTCTTGTTGACGGTGATGTAGGCGCGGCCGAGTACTTCGTCGGCTTCCTTGCCGGTGATCTCGCGGCCGACCAGGCTCAGCAGAAACAGGTGATCGTCGGTGCCGCCGGATACGATGGTGAAGCCGCGTTGCTGGAACACTTTCACCATGGCCTTGGCGTTGTCGAGGATGCGCTGTTGATAGCCTTTGAATTCCGGGCTCAGCGCTTCCTGGAAGCACACGGCCTTGGCCGCGATCACGTGCATCAGCGGGCCGCCCTGGTTTTCCGGGAACACCGCGAAGTTGATCTTCTTGTCGAGCTCGGGGTCGTCGCCCATCGTCAGAATCAAACCACCGCGCGGACCGCACAATGTTTTGTGCGTGGTGGAAGTGACGACGTGTGCGTGCGGAAACGGATTCGGATACAGACCGACGGCAACGAGTCCGGCGACGTGCGCCATGTCCACCAATACCTTGGCGCCGACGCTGTCGGCGATCTGGCGCACGCGTGGAAAGTCGATGAAACGCGAATAGGCGGAGAAGCCGGCGACGATCACTTTCGGTTTGTGTTCCTTGGCCAGCGCTTCCATCTGCGCGTAGTCGATCTCGCCGGTGTCGGCATTCAGGCCGTACTGCACTGCCTTGTACACGCGGCCGGAGAACGACACGTTGGCACCGTGCGTCAGGTGGCCGCCGTGGGCCAGGCTCATGCCGAGCAAGGTTTCGCCCGGTTTCATCAACGCGGCGTAGGCGGCGGTGTTGGCCTGCGACCCCGAATGCGGTTGCACGTTGGCGAAACCGCAGTTGAACAGTTTCTTCGCGCGCTCGATCGCCAGCGTTTCCACCTGATCGACGAACTCGCAACCACCGTAATAGCGTTTGCCGGGATAACCTTCGGCGTACTTGTTGGTCAGCACGCTGCCCTGCGCTTCCATCACGCGCGGGCTGGTGTAGTTTTCCGATGCAATCAGTTCGATGTGTTCTTCCTGACGCTGCGCCTCACCCGCGATGGCAGCCGCCAGTTCGGGATCGAAGCCGGCGATGGTCATGTCTTTCTTCAGCATGTATTCCTCTAAATGTACGGGCACGCCATGGCGTGCCCCTACGTGATGAAATCTGTTATAGAATTCCGGGCCTCATTCTACCCCAAGCCCCCTGTTTTTATGGCCCAATTTGTTTACACCATGCACCGCCTCGGCAAGGTCGTACCGCCGAAACGCGAAATCCTCAAGGACATCTCGCTGTCGTTCTTTCCCGGCGCCAAGATCGGCGTGCTCGGCCTCAACGGCTCGGGCAAATCGTCGCTGCTGCGCATCATGGCCGGCGTCGATAAGGACTTCATCGGCGAAGCGCGGCCGCAGCCGGAGCTGAAAGTCGGCTACCTGCCGCAGGAGCCGCAGCTCGACGAAAACCGCACGGTAAAGGAAAACGTCGAAGACGGCGTGCGCGAAATCAAGAACATGGTCGATGAGTTCAACGCCATCAGCGACAAGTTCGCCGAGCCGATGAGCGACGACGAAATGAATGCCCTGCTCGAACGTCAGGGCGTGCTGCAGGGCCAGATCGACGCCTGCAACGGCTGGGACCTCGACCGCACGCTGGAAATCGCCGCTGATGCGCTGCGCCTGCCGCCGTGGGATGCGCAAGTGAAAAACCTCTCCGGCGGTGAAAAACGCCGCGTCGCGCTGTGCCGCCTGCTGCTGTCGAACCCCGACATGCTGCTGCTCGATGAGCCTACCAACCATCTGGATGCAGAATCAGTCGCTTGGATCGAACGCTTCCTGAAAGACTTCACCGGCACCGTGGTGGCGATCACGCACGATCGCTACTTCCTCGACAACGCCGCCGGCTGGATCCTCGAACTCGACCGCGGCCACGGCATTCCGTACGAAGGCAATTACTCCGACTGGCTGGCGGCAAAAGAGAAACGTCTCGAAACCGAAGCCAAGCAACAAGCCTCGCTCGACAAGACCATCAAGAGCGAA
>DATJXP010000254.1:0-4981 GCA_035500035.1 Candidatus Acidiferrum sp.
TAGACGCAGCGGAAGTCGCAACGATCAGTCACCGACAAGCGTATGTAGTCGATATGGCGACCATGCTTGTCGATCAGTTGAGTGGCGTTGCTGGCTGAAAGGCTCATGGAAAAACGCAATACCGCTTGGTTCGGGGCACGAAAACCTGTGCGCAAATTATAGCTGATTTGACCGCCCCTTTATATGAACCGAAACGCCCGCTCCCCCCGTTTTCAGAGGCTTTGACGCTTCAAACGGCGCGCCAGCCGTTGGGTTTCCTGGTGCCATTGCAGCCCCAGTCTGACCGTAAACGCCAAGCCGATAAGCAATCCGGCCGCAAGTAACCCCAGCAATACGGCGTTACGAGTAGTTTCGGCCTGAACCTGTTCGCGGGTAGTGTTGTGTTGATGCAATTCATTGGCACGTTGCTGCGCTTGCTCCAGCTCGGTCTGCAAATCCCGGATTTGCTGCTCCAGATCCAGCATCCGCTGTCGCCGTTTCTCCAGCATGTTTTCGATAGTGGTGGCTGAATCGGTAATCTTCTGCAGGAAGGGATTGGCGGGCACCTTGGTCGCTGCCGGTTTGGGCGGCGGCTGGGCCACCTGCTCCGGTACAACGGCAATCGCCGGTACTTTGTCCTGCTTGTCGGTTTCGACTTGCTTGGCGGGAACCGGCTCCACCGGCTTGACCGGAGCAACGTCGGTGGTCGGAGCCAGCACGGTCTCCTGCCTGGCTACAGGAGCAGCCTGCTCGGTGCCACGAGGCAGTTTCGGCTCGGTCGGCTTGGCAACTGGCGCCGATGACGCCGGCTCAAACGGCTTTAGCGTTGCCTCCGAAGACGGTGGAATCGCATTAGCGGAATTAGTGACACCCTCACGCCACTGCTGCTCGAACAATTGCCGCGCCGACGCCGGATTGATACCCGCCATATCGCGCGCCGTCGGCACGTTCAGGGTGGCACCGGCACGCAGCATCGAGATATTGCCATTGATGAACGCGCCCTTGTTCAACTCATGCAGGCTCAGCAGGAACTGGTAAGCATTCTCGGAACCCCCTCGTTGCAACTGGCGCTGTATGGTCCACAACGTATCGCCATTGCGTACACGATATTGGCGCCTATTGTCATTGGTGGCTGTTTCCCTGGCAGGTTCGGCCTTCTGCTCGACCTTCTGTTCGGCCTTTCGCTCGGTCTTTTGTTCGGCTTTCACCGGCTCAGGCACCGACTGTGGCTTGGGTTCAGACGGCTGGAGCGCAGCGCTCGACGCAGCGGCAGGCATTGGCTGCGGTGGTATTACAGCGACTTCCCGCTGGATATCCGGTTTGGGCGCGGGCGCAGCTTCGGATTTGGGCGGAGCGTCTTGTCGCGGTTTGGGTTGTACCGCTGGTGCCGGATCGTGTACCGCCAGCGCCGAGTCTGGCGCGGCTTCGGCCACTGCCTTGGCACCATTTATTTGCCGCTCACTGACAGCAGGTTTTTCCAATTGGGGAGGATCGAACAACAGCACATACTCGCGTAGCGTCGAACCTTCCGGCCAGCGCAACACCAGCAACAGATCGAGATAGGGTTCGTTCAGCGGTTCGCGACTGCTGATCAGTATCTTCACCTCACCGGCTTTATTGGGGCCGATGACATTGAAGTTCAGCTTCTCGACAATCGCCGGATAATCCAGTTTGAATGCCTCGTACTGCTGGCGGGTGGCATTGGCAATCTGCACGCGACCAAGATCGACGTTCTGCCAATCATTGACCGCGATCTCGACCTCGACCGGATCGCCGAGCTTCGACAGGATCAACTCCGAGCCCAGGCTTTGCGCGCATGCCTCCCTGGCCAGGAACAATCCGGTCATCAACATCGACAATGCGGCGTATCGGGTGCAGCGCATCACGGCAACAAGTTCTTGAGCAGGTCCTGGATCGACGATCGTCCGGTCGGTTCCCCGACCTCGCGTCGTTGATTATATAAGCTGGGCACAGTGACACAAAGCCACCACCTCCGCCATGCCTGAGCCGGGAAAAATTTGATACGCTTCGCGGCGTTTTTTACTCGGAGTCAGTACCTCATGATCATCGATTGCCACGGCCATTACACCACCGCCCCCGACGCTCTCGGCGTTTACCGGGACGCGCAAAAAGCCGCCCTCAAACAAGACCCCAATTACACCGGCGAGAAAGGCGTCATCAACATCACCGACGACCAGATCCGCGAAACCATCGAAAAGGGCCAGCTCAAACTGCAACGCGAACGCGGCACCGACCTCACCATCTTCTCGCCGCGTGCCAGTTGGATGGAACACCACGTGGGCAACGCCCGCATCAGCCAGTACTGGACCGAACATACCAATGAACTGATCTACCGCGTCACCCAACTGTATCCGAAAAATTTCGCCGGCGTCTGTGCGCTGCCGCAATACCCGGGCACCGATCTCAAGACCTCGATCGCCGAGTTGGAACGCTGCATCAAGCAATTCAACTTCGTCGGCTGTAACCTCAACCTCGACCCGTCCGGCGGCCATTTCAACTCGCCGCCGCTGGGTGACAAGTACTGGTATCCGATCTACGAAAAGATGGTCGAGCTCGACGTACCGGCCATGATCCACGTCAGCGGCAGTTGCAACCCGGCCTTCCACGCCACCGGCTCGTACTACCTCAGCGCCGACACCACCGCCTTCATGCAACTGATGCAAAGCACGGTGACCAAGGATTTCCCGACCATCAAGTTCATCATCCCGCACGGCGGCGGCGCGGTGCCCTACCACTGGGGTCGCTTCCGCGGCCTGGCCGACATGCTGAAGCTGCCGAATCTCAACGAGCTGCTGATGAACAACGTTTACTTCGATACCTGCGTCTATCACCAGAAAGGCATCGATCTGCTGCTCGACGTCATCGACAACAAGAACATCCTGTTTGCATCGGAAATGATCGGTGCCGTACGCGGCATCGATCCGGAAACCGGCTTCTACTTCGACGACACCAAGCGCTACATCGACAACGCTCGCATCAGCGAAAAGGAAAAGGCCAACATCTTCGAACACAATATCCGCAAGGTATTCAGCCGGCTGAAGGTCTGAGCCCCGGCAACCAGACAGGTACAGCGTTCATGAAATCCAAAACCCGTGGTTTGAGTTTGTTGTTCGCTGTCCTGTGCAGCCTGTCTTCGCCTCTGTTTGCCGATGAAGTGAAAGTAGCAGTAGCCAGCAACTTTGCTCCCCTGCTGAAACAACTGGCTGCCGGCTTCGAGAAAACGAGCGGACATACCGTCGTACTCAGCAGCGGCGCCACCGGCAGGCTCTACACGCAAATCGCCAACGGCGCGCCGTTCGATGTGTTTTTCGCAGCCGACAACGAAAAGCCCGAGCAATTGGTCAACGAAAAAAAAGCGGTGGCCGGCACTGTCTTCACTTACGCCATCGGCAAGCTGGTGTTGTGGAGTCCTGCCTTGAACCTGTCGATGAACGCCGACGCCACGTTGAAACAGGCGACTTTCAATCACCTGGCACTGGCCAATCCCAAACTGGCTCCCTATGGCGCCGCGGCTCAGCAGGTACTGACGAAACTGCAATTGTGGGACGCCCTGCAGAACAAGCTGGTATTGGGGGAGAACATCGCCCAAGCCCTGCAGTTCGTCGACAGCGGCAATGCGGAACTCGGTTTCATCGCGCTGGCACAATGGCAGGAGTTGCCGGCAGACAAGCGTGGCAAGCCCTGGTTGATTCCGCCGGAGATGCATGCACCGATCACCCAGGATGCGGTCATCCTGCATGACAGCACGGCCGCACGCGCATTCATGACCTTCATGCAATCCAGCACGGCCACGATCGCCATCCAGCAAGCCGGCTATTCCCTGCCCTGATGCTGACCGCCGCCGATCTCACCGCACTGCTGCTCACGTTGCAACTCGCATCGCTGACCACGCTGGTCCTGGTGCTGATCGGCACACCGTTGGCGTGGTGGCTGGCCCACACCCGCTGGCGGTTGCGTTTCGTGCTGGAAACCATCGTCGCATTGCCGCTGGTGCTGCCTCCGACCGTCCTGGGTTTTTACCTGCTGCTGGCGTTGGGACCGAATGGCTGGCTGGGAACGCTGGTGCAGGCGCTGGGTGGTAAACCGCTGGCCTTCAGTTTTTCCGGATTGCTGCTGGGGTCAGTCGTGTATTCGCTACCCTTCGTCGTACAACCCTTGCAAGACACATTCAAGGGCATCGGCCGCCGGCCGTTGGAAATTGCCGCCACGCTGCGCGCCAGCCCCATCAATACCTTCTTCACGGTCGTGATCCCGATGGCCAGGGCTGGTTTCATTACCGCCGCCATGCTCAGTTTTGCCCACACTCTGGGCGAATTCGGCGTGGTGCTGATGCTGGGTGGCAACATCCCCGGCGAAACCCGCGTGCTGTCGATCGCCATCTACGATCACGTCGAGAGTCTGGAATACGACCAGGCCCACTGGCTCGCCGGCGGCATGCTGCTGTTGTCGTTCATCATCCTGTTGGCCATCTACGGGCTGCGCGAACGGTTGCGGGTGATCCGGCTATGACGGCACTCCATGTCGAAGTGACGATACGGCGCGAGTCGTTCGATCTGCCGATTGCGCTGGAGCTGCCCGCCACGGGGATCACCACGATCTTCGGTGCTTCGGGCACCGGCAAGACCAGCCTGCTGCGCACTATTGCAGGGCTGGACCGGCATGACGGTGCCGTCATTCGTTTCTCCGGCGATGTCTGGCAGGAAGGGAGCACCTTCGTTCCGACTCATCGCCGCAACGTCGGTTACGTGTTCCAGGACGACAACCTGTTTCTGCATTTGAGCGTATTCGGCAATCTTCGCTTTGCCGCCAAACGTGCCAACGCTTCGCGCGAGGCAATGGAACAACTGGTCGAAGATCTGGAATTGGCCCACCTGCTGGGCCGCATGCCATCGCAACTGTCCGGCGGCGAAAAACAAAAAACCGCCATCGCCCGCGTGCTGTTGCAACGACCCCGCCTGCTGCTGCTGGACGAACCGTTGTC
>DATJXP010000255.1:0-8469 GCA_035500035.1 Candidatus Acidiferrum sp.
GCTCGGCGGCGTCGCCAACGGCTATCCGCGAGAGGCCGGCTTCGACATCACGGTCGACTCCGATGTGATGGCGATCTTCTGCCTCGCCACCGATCTGGAGGACCTGAAGCGCCGGCTTGGCGACATCATCGTCGGCTACACCCGCGAGCGTAAGCCGGTGCGCGCCAAGGAGCTCAACGCCAACGGCGCGATGACCGCGCTGCTCAAGGATGCCATCGCGCCGAACCTGGTGCAGACGCTGGAAGGCACGCCCGCCTTCATCCACGGCGGCCCGTTTGCCAACATCGCACACGGCTGCAACTCGGTCATGGCCACCACCACCGCGCTGAAACTGGCCGACTACGTGGTGACCGAAGCCGGCTTCGGTGCCGACCTCGGCGCCGAGAAGTTCATGGACATCAAATGCCGCAAGACCGGCCTCAAGCCGGATGCCATCGCCATCGTCGCCACCGTGCGCGCGTTGAAGATGCACGGCGGCGTGCCGAAGGATCAGCTGAAAGGCGAAAACCTCGACGCCCTGCGCAAAGGCTTCGCCAACCTTGAGCGTCACCTGCAGAACGTCGCCAAGTTCGGCGTACCGGCAGTCGTCGCCATCAACAAGTTCATCCACGACACCGAAGCCGAACACAAATTGCTGGCCGAACTGTGCGCCGGCGTCGGCGCCAAAGTCATCCTGTGCTCGCACTGGGCCGAAGGCGGCAAGGGCATCGAGCCGCTGGCACGCGAGATCGTCGATATCTGCGAAAACCGTCCGGGCACGTTCAAATACCTGTACGACGACAAAGCCACGCTGTGGGACAAGGTGAACACGATCGCGAAGGAAATCTATCGCGCGTCCGAAGTCACCTGCGACGCTGCGGTACGCAAGCAGTTCGACGAACTGCAGCAACAATACGGCCACTTCCCGATCTGCATGGCGAAGACGCAGTCGAGCTTCTCCACCGATCCGACCAAGATGGGCGCGCCGGTGAACCACACCGTGCACATCCGCGAATTGCGTCTGTCGGCCGGCGCCGAGTTCATCGTTGCCGTGTGCGGCGAAATCATGATCATGCCCGGCCTGCCGAAGATTCCGTCGGCCGAGAAGATCTTCGTCAACGACAAGGGTCAGATCGAAGGATTGTTCTGATCGACATCAGACGCCGTAAAACAAAAAGCCCCGAATATTCGGGGCTTTTCGTTTTCGGGTTGTCGATTCCTTGGATTTTCAGTAGATTGAAAATTCGACGGGAAAATCCGACGCTTCCAGGGAAGAGCACAAAACATGCTGATCAACAATGACCCCAATGGCCACGATCCATTATCAGTGAGTCTCGGATCAGACACCCTCACTGGCGGTGCTCATAAAGGCACCTTGACTGCTCCCTTTTACTACAATGACACGTATGTGTTCTCCCGCGGAGATGGCTCCGACACTATCTCCGACTTCGGTGGCGACCAGGATGTAATCCGCTTTCTGGACGTAAAATCCACCGAGTTACTTTCCGTTGTGCGTGATCACGACGACCTCGTGATCAATTACGGGAGCTTAGACAAAGTCACCGTCCAGTTCTTCTTCCTGAACTCCGACTACCAGATCGAACAGATCCAGTTCAGCGATGGTGTCACCTGGAACGTCAACGACATCAAGTCACACGTCACTGCCAACGGCACAGCAGGCGATGATCATCTCTATGGCCTGGATGGCCAACCCAATCAACTCTACGGTCTCGCTGGCAACGACACACTCGAAGGCGGCAGTGGCAACGACTCGCTGGATGGCGGCAGTGGCAACGACACGCTGAATGGCAACGGCGGCAACAACACGCTCAACGGTGGCACCGGCGACGACCAGCTAACGGGCGGGTTCGGCAATAATACTTATGTGTTCGCCAAAGGTGATGGCAATGACACCCTCTACGTCGACAGCAATAACAAGTACGCCGGCAATGTGGATACCGTGCAATTCGTGGATGTGAAATCCACTGAGCTACAGGCTGTGCAAAGAAAGAATCTCGATCTGGTCATCGGTTACGGCACCAATGACCATATCACTGTTTCTCATTACTTCTTTGACAATAGCTACCAGGCAATCCAGATCAAGTTCAGCGATGGCGTCGTTTGGGACACTGCCGCAATCAAATCACACATTACAGCTACAGGCACGGCAGGTGATGACCAACTCTACGGGGTGGACGATCAACCCAATCAGATATTCGGGCTGGCCGGCAACGACTTGCTAGTCGGCGGCTATGGAAACGACTCGCTGGATGGCGGCAGCGGCAACGACTCGCTCAATGGTGACTTGGGGAATGACACTCTCAATGGTGGCACCGGCAACGACACTCTCAGTGGCGGCGGTGGCAACGACATCTATGTGTTCGCACGTGGCGATGGCGTGGACACTGTCATTGCCACAGCCTCAACCCCCACCAATGATGTAGTGCAATTCACTGATGTCAAATCAACCGAACTAAGGGCTTTGGAAAGAAAAGATCTTGATCTGGTCATCAGCTACGGCTCCAACGACCAGATCACTGTCGCAAACTATTTCTACCGCACGATCGACCAGATAGCACAAATCAAATTCAGTGACGGCGTCACCTGGGACGGTGCCGCCATCCAGTCGCACCTCGGGCTCGGCAGCGATCCCACTCTCAATCACTACAACGGCACTACCGGCAACGACTCCATTACCGGCAGTCCGGGCAACGATACGATCAACGGCGGTGCCGGCAATGACACGCTCGATGGAGGGAGTGCCGGCGACGATACCTATGTTTTCGCGAAAGGTGATGGCGTTGACACCATCATTGACTACAACTTCACTGACGTCGCCAATGTCGACACCATAAAGTTTACTGACGTCAAATCCACTGAATTGCGGGCGTTGGAAAGAAAAGATGGCGACCTGGTCATCAGTTATGGCACTGCTGACCAGATCACCGTCAAAAATTATTTTTCCGATTCTGCCTACCAGATCGAGCAAATCCAGTTCAGCGATGGCGTTATCTGGGACGGTGCCGCCATCAAGTCCCACGTTACCACCAATGGCACGGCGGGCGACGACCAACTCTACGGTCTTGATGGCCAGCCCAATTCATTATCGGGGCTGGCGGGCAATGATTATCTGAAAGGCGGTAACGGCAATGACACGCTCAATGGCGGAACCGGCAACGACACGCTGCAGGGTGGCCAGGGCAGTAACACTTTCATATTCTCGCGTGGCGATGGCATGGACACCATTGCCTATACCTCCAACGATTACTCTCCCGGCAGCGTGGATACGCTGCAATTTCTCGACGTGAACCCCGGTGGACTGCGATCCCTCGTGCGCAGTGGCCAGGACCTTGTCATCAATTACGGCAGCAGCGATCAGATCGTCATCCAGTATTACTTCACCATTAATTCCGTGCAGAACAAACAAATACTGTTCAGCGACGGCACCGTCTGGGACAGCGTTGCAATCAAGTCACACATCGCCAGCAATGGCACTCCCGGCAATGACACCATCTACGGCGTCAACGGAGGTCCCAACAGTCTCTCCGGTTTTGCCGGTGACGATTGGCTGCAAGGCGGCGATGGCAACGACACGCTGGAAGGCGGAACCGGCAACGACACTCTGCAGGGTGGCGCTGGCGACGATACCTACCTGTTCAGCCACGGTGACGGCAAAGACTATGTCATTGATTATGACCCCACTGCCAATCCCGCCAATGTGGACACCATTCAATTCAAGGATGTCAAATCGACCGAACTACTGAATATAGAACGCAAAAGCGACGATCTGATTCTTACCTACGGCAGTACTGACCAGATCACCATCCGCTATTACTTCAACACTTCGGCTCCTTACAAGATCGAGCAATTCAAATTCAGTGACGGCGTAACGCTTGATGACGCGGCAATCACAGCCCATGTCAACGTCTCCTCCTACAATCCTGCTGCCGATGAAGCACTTTTCGGCACGCAGGGGAACGACACCATAGTTGGCGGCCCCGGCAACGATACGCTCGATGGCGGCGCCGGCGACGACACCTACGTTTTTTCGCGCGGCGACGGTCTGGACACCATCGTGGCGCATTTCAAAACCCCCGCCAAAACCGATGCTGTGCAATTCACCGACGTGAAGTCTACTGATCTGCGGAGCGTAGAGCGTCGTGGAGATGATCTTGTCATCAGTTATGGCGACAAGGATCAACTCACCATCAAGACCTTCTTCGTGAGCGCTATCTATGCCGACATCGATACTTACACACCGGCTCTTGAACAAATCAAATTCAGTGACGGCGTGGTATGGAACAGTGTCGCTGCCATCGATTCGCATGTAATCACCAATGGCACTGCCGGCGACGACTTTATTTCCGGCTATAACGGCGGCTCCAATCGCATTTTCGGATTTGCTGGTGCAGATCATCTCATTGGTGGTGATGGTGACGACACCTTGTCAGGTGGCACTGGCAACGATTTATTGGAGACCAGCGGCGGCAACGATACTTATCTGTTTTCACGAGGAGATGGAAAGGACACTTTATCAGCCGATTCGGGCTCCGCTGGCAAACTGGATACCTTGCAATTTCTCGACGTGAAATCCACCGCGTTGCGTGCTGTCGAACGCGTAAAAGACAGTCTTGTCATCAGTTATGGCGACACCGATCAACTCACTGTCTCCAATTACTTCAACTCCGAGACGCTCCAGGCCGAGCAGATAAAATTCAGCGATGGCGTTATCTGGGACGCTGCAGCCATCGCGCAGCACGTTGGTTCCGGTACTGACACTTCCGGCTCCAGTACTTCCCATCAATTCACTGGACAGGCGGGCAACGACACACTGGTCGGCACCAGCGGCAACGATACGTTGTCGGGCGGTGGCGGCGATGACGTCATCAATGGCGGCCCCGGCCTGGACACCGCGGTTTTCAATGGTGCCAGAAGCAATTACACCATTACCGTAAACAACGGCACGATAACGGTAGCAGACAAGACCGGGGCTGAAGGCACCGACCAGCTTACCAACGTTGAACGCCTTACCTTCAACAACAGCAAGCTGGCATTTGATTTCAACGGCGCAGCCGGTTTGGCTGTCAAAACCCTAGGCGCGGTATTTGGTGCGCAGGTCGCCAAAGCTCCGGCCGCATTTGGTATAGCACTACACTATGCCGATGCCGACTGGAGTTATGAGCAACTGCTCAAACTTGCCATCACTACAAAATTGACTGTCGCTGCAACGAACGGCCAAATCGTTGATCTACTCTATAGCAATCTGTTTGGGTCTTTACCTGATGCCACTACCAAGGCCCACTACGTATCAATGCTCGACAATGGCGACATCTCGCTAGGGAATCTGGCTATCCTGGCTGCCGACTCGGCTGCCAATGCGAATAACATTGGCCTGGCAGGACTTATGCAGACTGGTCTTGAATATATCACTCCAAACTTTTGAGCCTTCACCGGGTAAAACTGCAAGCCGACACCACGCCATGATCGCGCTGAACAGAGGGACCAAACGAACCCGGAAGACGAATTATTTCGCCAACGCCTTGTCGAAATCGAAATCGGCATCGGACGCCTTGGCCTTCGGCTGTTCGTACTTGCGCAGGAACAGCATGTGGCAGGCATCGCAACTGCCGCGCAATTGGGCGCCGGCGGTGCGCTGCGCATCTTCACCCTGGACGGCTGCCAGATTGTCGGCCGCCTTGGCGGCAGCGCCTGCGAGATTGTAGAAAGTATCGAAGTCCTTCCAGATCGCCGGCAGCGCTATCGTCGCCGGCGTTTCGGCTTTCGGGTCGTACAGATCGGTGGTGGGCGGAAACAAATGCGGCACTGCCAGCAGCATGGCCGAGACGGCGGCGGCGTTGGCGCTGCGCACCGCGGGATCGCCGCCTTTTTGCACTTGCAGCATGTCGATCGGCAGCATCAGCTGCTCTATCTGTTCCATGAGTTTTGCCCGGGCAGCGATCACGTCCCTGGGCTTGGTGACACCGGTCCAGCCGGCGCCAGCTGCGGGTCCGGGTGCCACGCCGGTGTTTGCATCCTTGCTGGCACCGCCGGAACAGGCAGCCAGTGACGCCGCGATGACCAGCAACATCTGCGCAACGAGAGTTCGTTTGATGCAATGGATTGCTTTGCGGTATCCGATCATGGAGTCCCTCCGGCTCTGCCCTCGACTTGCGGCCTAGCATAACGGGAATTCGGCAACCTTTGCGCGACCTTTATCGCCACGACCTGAAAAGGGATTGACTCAAGTCAATGGCGCGCGAAAGCGGAAATGCGGTTTGCTACTGGTCCTTTTTGGCTTGAGGCTGTTCGCGAGCTTCCCGCAGGCTCTTTTCAAGCTTTTCCACTTGATAGGTTTCGATGCCGTGATGCTGGCGATTCACTTCGCGCAGAAAATTCAATGTGTCTTCGGCATCCTGCAACTGGCCGAAATTGATCTGGCTCTGGATCAGTTCGGTCAGGATGACGATGTCGTGATTGGCATCGAACGCCAGGCGCATGTTAACGACGCCGGACGGATATTCGCCGTCGAGAAAGTCATGGAATGCCTGCAAGCGCAGCAGGTAGCCTTGGGTCAGCATATTGGAAACGTTGCCTGGCTGCGATTGCGCCGCCTTCAGCATGCGTTCCACGTCTTCACGCGAAACTTGCATGCATTTTCCGCTGTTGATCAGGCTGTACAGCTTGTCGAACGAATTCATTGCGTACACGCTGGCGGGATAGTGCGACAGCACTTCGGTAGCATGATCTACCAACTCCGGCGAAGATTGCCCGAGCGCGCACTGCAGGGTGAGTTGATGCATCAGGATGCCGGCGTCCTTGGGATCGTTCTGCTCGGCCACTTTCAACTGTTCCAGCGCTTCCGCGAATTTGCCCTGCGTCGTCAGCAGATTGGCCATGTCGGTGCGCGCCCGCGTCGATCCGGGGTGATCAGCCACTGCCTGCCTGTGCATCAATTCGTTGTTGCTCCACTCCAGCGTGCGCGAAAACGTTTGCAGCGCAAACACGGCGAAAAATACTCCCAACAATGCCAACGCCAACTTGCGTTCACGATAACCTGCAACGTAATGCACCAGCGGCAACATGACTCCGGCCAGCGCCAGGTAGTTACGGTGCTCGAACATCAATTCGAGCGGGATGACGGTCGATTCCAGCAAATGCGCCAGCAGAAACCACGCCAAGCCGAATGCCAGCACCGATGCGCGTTCGCGCAGCAGCCATATCGCCGCCACCATTGCCAGCAATAGCACCAGCAATGCCAGCGTCGGCGGATCCAGCACCGACGTCACCGGAAAGTCATCGTGATACAGACTCATGTCGCGCACACGCGGCAACAGGATCAGTTTCAGGTAGGTGGGCACCACGTGCAGTTGGGTCAACAACCGGGAACCCAACGTGAAGTTGCGCGTGCTGTAGTCGAGCATCGTACCGAGATGGGTGCAAAGATAGAGTCCACCTGCCAGAAGCGGCAGCGCGATGAAAACGGCCAAAAAGACCAGGTGGCGGGTTTGGGCGGCGTAAGGCATCCGCCATCCGCGAAACACCAGTACTTCGTAGGCCAGCACGAACAACGGCAACAGTGCGCCGTTTTCCTTCGAGAACACGGCCAGTGCCTGCAGCAGCGGATACAGCACGAATGCCAACAGCCAATAACGCCGGTCGCCTTGCGCGCGCGTGCGCGCTTCGACGTAACACCACAGCGCGGCCAGAGTGAACAGCGACGACAGGATGGTCATGCGCTGCACCACGTATAAAACGGTGCTCACCTGCAGTGGATGCAGCAGCCAGAAAGCCGTGGCCAGCGTGGCGCTCACGTGCGTCCGTGTCTTGTCGAGCGAAGGCACCAGCAACGGCAAGGTCCGGCACCACAACTGCCACAGCAAGACACCGACGCCCATATGCAGCAACAGGTTGTGGAATTTGTAACCCCAGGAATCGAGTCCCACCAACAAGTCGCTCACCAGGAAACTGCAGATCGACACGATGCGCCCCAGCATGCCGCTGGTATTGTGGGTCACCATGTAAAGAATGGAGTCGAAGTCGAAATGGTCGAGGTGAACGCTGACGACGTTCTGGTCGTCGTCCAGCACGAATGGCCCGCTCAAGCCGGGCCAATAAATCGCCAGCGTCAGCAGCAGTATGCCGACCAGCACCAACGGTAAACGATATTTTTCAGCGATATTCATGCATCAGATCAGAAGTGCCAGCGACGCTCGAAGCAACCTGACTCCAGACCGTGCCAATTATTGCCAGATAAATCCAGAATATTCATAAAGCGCCTGCGGCGTTCGAAGCAACTTCACCCTGAACTGCGCCAGTTATTGTCAGGTAACACAAAATCCCATTCATAAAAAAAGCCAGCCTCTCACGAGACTGGCTTTTTCCACAATCAAACTGTGACGGAAAAGACTACTGGCAGCTACCCGGCAGATACTTGGAGCCGGAGATGGCTTTGCAGACCCAAGTCACGCCGCCCGAGCTGTTGCGGGTTGG
>DATJXP010000256.1:0-7768 GCA_035500035.1 Candidatus Acidiferrum sp.
TGGGGAGTCTCAGCGCTTGGTGCCACACCACGCCGCGCAAGACTATGCGGTGGGTGTCCTGCGAAGATCAGGACAAAACGAACTTCAACCCGATGATCATCAGGATCACGGCCAGGAACGGTCGCAACCATTGTTCGGGGATTTTGGCGCTCAACAGGCTGCCAAACCAGATGCCGGGCAAAGAACCGATCAACAGGCTGCCGAGCAAGGTGAAGTTGACGTTGCCGAGCCACCAATGGCCGAGGCCGGCGACTGCGGTGAGTGGAATCGCGTGGGCGAGATCGGTGCCGACGATTTTCAGCGTGCTGGCGCGCGGGTAGAGAAACAACAGCGCCACGGTGCCGAGGGCGCCGGCGCCGACTGATGACAGTGTCACCAGCACGCCGAGCACGGCCCCGACCAGTACCGTGGTCGGGACTTCCCAGCCATCGAAGCGCGCCGACTGTTTCATGCTGTCTTCGTGATGTACTTCGCGCGTGCGGCCGCGCAGCAACGCGGCGCGCACCAGCAACGCGCTGGCGGTCAGGATCAGCGCGAGCCCCAGCGACCATGAGATGGCACCGGTGGTCTGTTTGCCGAGCGAAGTCAGGTAATTGATGGTCAGCAGTGTGACGACGGCGAGCGGCAGGCTGCCGGTGCACAGCAGGCCGACCACGCGCCAGTCCACCGAGTGGTGCTTGCCGTGATGCACGGCGACGCCGCCGGTCTTGGTCAGCGCGGCGTAGAGGAGGTCGGTGCCGACCGCCACCGACGGCTGGAAGTTGAACAGGAATACCAGCAGCGGCGTCATCAGCGAACCGCCGCCGACGCCGGTAATGCCTACCAGCAAGCCCACGGCAAAGCCGGAAATCGAATACATCAGGTCCATGCGCATCTCCTTTCGGGCGCGGACTATAGCAGCGAAGCATTTGCCAAATTAGTGATATATTGGCATATCGTTATGCCAAATTGAGATATAGGGATTTTTGTGAAACTGCTGCAGCTGCAATATCTGCAGGAAATAGTCAGCCACGGCCTCAGCATTTCGCAGGCTGCCGTCACGCTGCATACGTCGCAGTCGGGAGTCAGCCGCCAGGTTTCGCTGCTGGAGCAGGAATTGGGCTTGCAGATTTTCGAACGCAGCGGCAAACGGTTGACCGCACTCACGGCGCCGGGCCGGCAGATCGTGCAGCAGGCGGCGCAAGTGCTGCGCGAAGTCGACAACCTGAAGAAGACCGGCGAGGAGTTCCGCCACCAGGATCGCGGCACGCTGACCATCGCCACCACGCACACGCAAGCCCGCTACTACCTGCCTGCCATCGTCAAGGCGTTCAGCGTCGATTGGCCCAACGTGCAGCTCACCATCCACCAGGGCAATCCGACCCAGGTGGCTGAGCTGGTGACGAGCGGGGCGGCCGATCTCGGCATCGCCACCGAAGCCATCGGCAAGC
This sequence comes from Candidatus Acidiferrum sp., assembly GCA_035500035.1. GTDB lineage: Bacteria > Pseudomonadota > Gammaproteobacteria > Pseudomonadales > Pseudohongiellaceae > CAILUG01. Next base: position 1,431 of record DATJXP010000256.1, read on the forward strand.
AGCCGACATTGCTGAGCCTGCCGTGCTACGAATGGAACCGCTGCGTCGTATTCCCCAAGCGCCACCCGTTGCTGAAGGAGCGCAAGCTGACGCTGGCGAAAATAGCCGCGTATCCGTTGATCACCTACGACTTCGCCTTTGCCGGCGGCTCGCAGGTGCTGAAGGAATTCGAACAGGCGGGGCTGCAACCCAAGCTCGTGCTGACCGCCATCGACGCCGACGTCATCAAGACCTACGTCAAGCTCGGGCTCGGCATTGGCCTCGTGGCGGCCATGGCTTATGACGCAAAACGTGACGAAGGTCTCGCGATGCGGGACGTCAGCCATCTTTTCCCACCCAACACCACTTATGTAGGCTTACGCAGACAGATGCTGCTGCGGCGGTACATGGCCGATTTCATCCAACGATTGGTGCCTGGCCTCAGCCGCAAGACGCTCGAATCCGCAATGGAAACCAGATGATCCACAAGATGACGAAACCCCGATACCTGCTGCCGTTGATACTGGTGGTGGCATTGGCACTGCGCCTGTACGGCTTGCATTGGGGCATCCCCGATGCCACGCACACGATCTCCAGCTATCACCCGGACGAAGTGCCGACGATGTTGCAGGCGGAGTTTCTCGGCGAAGGGGTCTATCGCCCGCAGCAGTTCATCTACGGCGGTTCGCTGTATTTCCGCCTGGTGCGCAGCTTCCTGTTTCTCGGCGACCAGTTTGCGCCGCAGCTCGACCAATACAACTTCACCGCCAATGCCGTGCTGGCGGGCCGCTACGTGATGGTGTACATCGCGCTGCTGACCTTGCTGCTGCTGTACGAGGCCGTGCGCTGCGTGCGCGGCGAGGGAGTCGCGCTGCTGGCCACCGGTCTGCTGGCGATTACGCCGTCGCACGTGATCACCGCGCAACAGGTGCGGCCGGACGAAGTGGGCGTGTTCTTCGTCGTGCTGCAATTGCTGTTCGCCGCCAAGGTGCTGCAAGCGCCAACCGAGCAGAGTGCGCGCCGGTTGCTGTGGTGGGCGGCATTGATCGGCGGCGTGATGCTGGCGTTCCGGTTCCCGCTGGTGCTGTTTTTCGCGATGCCGATGCTGGCGTGGCTGCTGCGGCCGGGCCGGGATTTCTGGAAGTCGCTGCTGTCGCGGCTGTGGCCGGCGCCGTTGCCGGTGGCTATCCTGCTGATCGTCGCCGGTTACGCGGTGTCGTCGCCGGAAACCTTTACCCACTTCGCGGTGTTCAAGGCCGGCATGGAATTGCAGTGGCGGTTCCAGTCCAATCCGTTCGAGGATGCGGTCGGGCTGGGGCCTATCCCGTGGCAGTACTGGTGGGACATGCTGCATCAATCGCTGGGGTATCCGTTCTACTTCCTCGCGCTGGCGGCGTTCGCACTGGCCTGCTGGCGCCGGCATCCGCTCGACTGGATCCTGTTGGTCGGCCTGCTGCCGTATGCAGTGATGGTGTCGATGACGACGTGGGTCGTGGTGCGCTACACGCTGCCGCTGGTGCCGTTGCTGGTGGTGATGCAGGCAGAAGCGTTGCAGTGGGCCGCTGCCCGCTTTGGTGTCAAGCCGGTCGCCGCCGTTGCCGCGGTGGCTGCGTTAGTCACGCTGTGGGCGACGCTGGCCTTCGTGCGGATGGAAGCGGCGCCGAACGTGCGTGCGCTGGCCCAGCAATGGGTCGAAGCCAACGTCAAACCCGATCAATGCCTGCTGATGGTGAAGGCCTACGAAGCCGAGGAAATGTACAACCCGTATTTCGATCAGGATCGTTGCAGCGGCATCATGCAACTGCAGAATCCGGACAACGATTATCACTTGGCTTTTTCGGCGCGAACGATTCCCTACGTCATGCTGCATCAGCACATGTATGCCAGCATGGAGCGACTCGGCAAGGATCACCCCGATCCCGCGCATGCCGCGTTCTATGCCGAGCTGATGGCGGACGGTTACCGGGTGGAGCACGAAGTGAAAGTGGAGCCGGTGCTGTGGGGCGTGAACTTCTCGTCGTGGTTCACGTCGCTCGACATGACCTACGTGAACCCGACCTTCCGCATCTACCACAAGCAAGTGGCGGCTACGCAGTAGTGAATGGTTATGGCGCCTTCAGTTTGCGCCAGGCATAGACCGTCATACGCAGCAGCAACCAGCCGTGCCGAAAGCGGCTGATCTGGGTTTCGCCGTAGGTGCGCGCGCGGTAACGGATCGGGATTTCCAGCAGTTTCAGGTTCAGCTTGCTGGCGCCGAACAAGAGGTCGAAATCGCCGAACGGATCGAACTCGCCGAAGTAGGCGCGATTGGCGGCGAGCATCTCGTAGTCCTTTTTCCAGATCACCTTGGTGCCGCACAGCGTGTCTTTCAATCGCTGGCCCAGCAGCCACGAAAACGCCGCGGCGAAAAATTTGTTGGCGATCAGGTTCAACAGCCGCATCGCCTGGTCTTCCATCGGATACACCAGGCGCGAGCCGTTGAGGAACTCGGCCTTGTTCTGCACCATCGCGTTGTAGAAACGCGGCAGGTCTTCCGGCGGCACCGTCAGATCGGCGTCGAGAATCATCAGGATGTCGCCCTGGGCGGCGGCGAAGCCCATGCGCACGGCGTCGCCCTTGCCCTTGCCGGTCTGCACCATCAGCTTGATGTCCTTGCCGGGATTGGCGGCGATCACGCGCTTGATCTCGTCGACGGTGTCGTCCTTCGAATGACCTTCGACGAAGATGATTTCCTGGTGGCTGCCAAAGGCCGGCAGGCGGGCGACGGCGTCGGCGATGTTGCCGCGCTCGTTGCGGCACGGAATGACGATGGTGACGGATGCTTCGCTTGACTTCGCCGACGGCATCGGTCGCGCCACCATGTAGTTGCTGAGGCAGAGCGCGTTGAGTCCCGGCAGCGTGCCGATATTGTTGATCAGCGCTGACAGCAGCGGGACGTAGAACGGCAACAGCAGCCGCCGGTCGAACTTCACCTGCTGGAAATCAGTCAGCGTCATCAGGTTGCGCAAGTCGTTCGGTGCCAGCCAGCTTTGCAGCGGGTTCGGCATCTTGAGTCCGAGTTTTTCCGCCACCGTCAGCGCCGGTTCCCAGATGAAGCTGTAGTTGTTGATCAGGATGCGGGTGTCGGCATGACACAACGTGTGTACCTGTTCGAAACAGGCTTGCACGTCGTCGAGATAACCGAGCAGGTCGGACAGCACGATGATGTCGAACTGTTCGCCCTGCAATTGACTGAGGTCGTGCGCATCACCCTGGCGGAATTGCAACTGCGGATAACTGGCCTGTGCCTGTGCCACCATCGCCGCGCTGATGTCGATGCCGACGCCGTAGGACGGCTCGAGCGCCGCCAGCAGGTCGCCGGTGCCGGAACCCAGTTCCAGCACCCGCAGGTTGCGGCCGCACAGGTATTGCATGTAGCCGATGACGTCCGTGTGGTAGTAGCGGTTGCGGCGCCGCCATGCCGGAATGCCGGCAGCGAGGCGGTCGAAATGCGCGGCGACGCGCTCGCTGTGCGGACTGCTCATCGACTATGCGTCACCAGCCGGCACCGCCGCGCGGCGGGCTGTATTCTCCCGGCCAGAAGGTCGGCAGCGTTTCCGGCACATTGAACAATACGGCATGCACTTCGTGGATCCAGCCGCGCTTGATGGCGAAGAACTCGCCGACGACGCGGCTGCTGGAGGTGGCGACGCTCTGGCTCTTCATGCCGTCCTTGAGTCCGAAGCGCACCATCGACAGCACGATGCCGCGTTCTTCATCGACCACCGGATAGCGGCGGTCCCACAGGTTGCGGCCGATGAAACGGCCGGAGTCGAAGCCGGCGGGAGCCGAGGCATAGTTGCCGTCGCGGATCACGCCGGTGGTTTGCAGGCCGTTTTCAAAACGTTGCGTGTCGGGCATCAGGTCGGCCGGATGATAGGCCGGCGTGCCGTTGGTCTGGAATGCGCGCCAGTAACTTTCGGCGCCGGCGATCAGGCGGTAGTACGAATCGCGGTCGGCTTCGCGGATCGACAGTTGCACGCCAGGCGATACGCCTTTCTGCAGCAGCACTTCCGGCCCCCACAAGCCATCGGCTTCGCCCTTGTTGGTCTTGATGGTTTCGATTTCGGTGATGGCGCTGTTCTTTACCTTGAGCCGCACGATCAGCATGGTGTAGGTGCCGTCGGTGTTGTGGATCACGGCTTCGCTGCCGGTGTCTCCCGTGCGCGCATTGGCTATGTCCCAGCGGTAGGGTACGGCGTCGGCGCTGTCCCAGAACGTGCCGGCCACGTTGGTGGCCTGGCCGTTCTGCGTGATTTTGACATCCTTCGCCACCGGCACGCCCTTGGCGCTGTTGTCGACCAGGCCTTTGAACCAGGCATCGACGAAGCCGGTCAGGCAGGCGCGGTCGCAGGCGCTTTGCGCGGCAGCGGGATGCGCGGCCAGCAAGGTCAGCGCGCAGGTGGTCAACAATAGTGGCAGTTTGGTTATCGTTGTTTTCATCAATGTCCCCTCCTTTAGTGGTGCGCCGGAGTATAGCAGTTGCCCCGCGACTTCTGGTGAAATAGCCGGCAGAACAACAAGGAGACGCCACGTGTCGGAAACGATGATCGAAGCCGAAGGCTTCAGCAAGTTCTACGGCGATTTCGCGGCGGTGCGCGAACTTGCTTTCAGCGTCAGGTCAGGCGAGGTAATGGGCCTGGTCGGCCCCAACGGTGCTGGCAAGACCACGACGCTGCGTTGTCTCAGCGGCATCATCCCGGCCACCAGTGGCACGTTGAAGATCGCCGGTATCGATCTCGGCACCGATCCGGTGGCGGCCAAACGCCAGTTGGCGTTCTTCGCCGACGAGCCGCGGTTGTTCGATCATCTCACCGTGCGCCAGCATCTCAATTTCAATGCGCGCATCTACCAGGTGCCGGATCACGAAGTGCGCGCCGTGCATCTGCTCGACATGCTGGAGCTGGCCGACAAGGCCGATCAATTGCCGGCCGAACTGTCGCGCGGCATGAAACAGAAACTGGTGATCGCCTGCGGGCTGCTGCATGCACCGAAGGTGATGTTCTTCGACGAGCCGCTGACCGGGCTCGATCCGCTCGGCATCCGCCGCATGAAGCAGACCATCAAGCAACTCGCCGCCGACGGTGCCGCCATCATTCTCAGCTCGCACCTGCTCGACATGCTGGAAGCGGTGTGCACGCACGTGCTGATCATGAAGAAGGGCGAGCGCGTCGCGCTCGGTTCGCTGGAAGAGGTGGTGCGTCAATACGGCGACGGCGATGCCGACGTCAGCCTGGAAGAGGTGTTCATGCGAGCGACCGGCGGCAGCGAGGGCTAGCCGGTGGGAGTGGCCAACGCACTGCTGTATCTGCGCTTCACGCAAATACGCAACAAGGTGGTGTCGTTCGTGCGGCAATTGCGGCGGCCGCGTTACCTGCTCGGGCTCGCCTTCACGCTGGGTTACCTTTCGCTGATGCTGCTGGTGCGCCATGCGCCGAAAAAACCGGTGACGGCGCCGATGATCGAGTTCTTTGAATTCATGCTGAGCTTCATGGCCTCCGCGCTGTTGTGTGTCGGTTGGCTGTTCCCGGGCGATTCGCCGGGGTTGCAGTTCAGCCAGGCCGAAGCGGCGTTCCTGTTTCCCGCGCCGATCAGCCGGCGCCAGTTGATCCATTACAAGCTGCTGTCGGCGATTTTCGGCGGCTTGCTGGGCTCGTGCCTGATGACGCTGTTCATGACGTTGCCCAATCCCGATGCCGATGTCCGCTCGATGTCGTCGCTGTGGCTGGCGTTCTGGTCGGGCAACACGCTGTACATATTCCACTGCATGGGCGCCGCGCTGATGCAGCAACGCATGGTGGAACGCGGCAAGGCCAAGGGGTGGCGCATCGGTGTGAAGGTGCTGGTGGCCACGCTGGTGTTGGCCGGAGTGGGGCTGGTGTTCGCCGGCGGCTTCGACACGCTGAAACTGCTGATGCCGGGCCGCTTGCTGGTGCACGCCGTGTTCGTCAACGGCGTCGATTACCTGCTGTGGCTACTGCTGCTGTGGGCGCTGCTGGCGCTGCATTACTGGTGGGTGCTGGGTCTGGAGACGCCATTCGAAGAGTCGGCACTGGCGCAGGCGGCTCGCCGCGCCGCGCTGATGGCCGGCAAACGCGTGCACGAACCGCGCACCTCGCGCGCGCAGCGCGAATCATTCAGCCTGCGCCCGGGGCTGCCGGTGGAACTGGTGTTGCTGTGGAAAAATCTGCTGAAGCTGCCGGGCTATCTCAATCGCCACGTGTTTGTCGTCAGCCTGCTGGCGCTCGTGTTCATCATGCTGCTGTTGCCGCGCCTGGGTGGAGACGGCGGACGTTTCATCGTGCAGGAACTGGGAGAAT
>DATJXP010000257.1:0-4295 GCA_035500035.1 Candidatus Acidiferrum sp.
AGGCTGTCGTCGGTCTTCGGCGAGTTGACGAACTGGCGGAAGCGTTTGAGCTGTTGCGGATCCTCGATCGTGGTTTTCCACTCGCATTGATAGGCAGCGATGACGGCGGCCATGCCGGCTTCCAGTTCCGCACCGAGGCCGAGCTTGTCGTCGATGACGACGCTCTTCAGGTAGTCGAGCCCACCTTCCATGTTCTCCAGCCACACCGACGTGCGCTGCAAGCGGTCGGCGGTGCGGCAGTAGTACATCAGGAAGCGATCGACGTATTGGATCAGCGTGGCGCGGTCGAGGCCGGACGCCAGCAAGTCGGCGTGACGCGGCCGCATGCCACCATTGCCACACACGTACAGGTTCCAGCCGTGTTCGGTGGCGATGACGCCGACGTCCTTCGACTGCGCTTCGGCACATTCGCGCGTGCAGCCGGAGACGGCGAACTTCAGTTTGTGCGGCGAACGCAGGCCCTTGTAGCGCTCTTCGATCTCGATGGCGAAACCGACACTGTCATCGACGCCGTAGCGGCACCAGGTGGAACCGACGCAGGATTTGACGGTGCGCACAGCCTTGCCGTACGCGTGGCCGGTTTCGAACCCGGCGGCGACCAGCTCCTGCCAGATCGCCGGCAATTCATCGACGCGCGCGCCGAACATGTCGATGCGCTGGCCGCCGGTGATCTTGGTATAGAGGTTGAATTCCCTGGCGATCTGGCCGAGCGCGATCAACTTGTCAGGCGTGATCTCGCCACCAGCAATACGCGGCACTACTGAATAGGTGCCGTCTTTCTGCAGGTTGCCGAGGAAGTGATCGTTGCTGTCCTGCAGGCCGACGTGTTCCGGTTTCAGCACGTAGTCGTTCCAGTACGAGGCGAGGATCGACGCCACCGCCGGCTTGCAGATATCGCAGCCATGACCCTTGCCATGGCCGGCGAGCAGTTCAGTGAACGTACGGATTTTCCTGACGCGCACGAGATCGGCCAGTTCGCGCCGCGAATACGCAAAGTGTTCGCAGATGTGGTTGCTGACTTCGACGCCGAGTTTTTTCAGCTCGGCATCGACCACCTGCTTCAACAGCGCTGCGCAACCACCGCAACCGGTAGCCGCCTTGGTCGCCGTCTTGATGCCGGCAATCGTGGTGACGCCTTCCTGCACCTGGCAGCAAATGGCGCCCTTGCTGACGCTGTGACAGGAGCAGATCTGCGCGGTATCCGGTAGTGCGTCGGCACCGAGGCCGACCTTGCCGCCCTCGATGCCGGGCAGGATCATGCTCTGCGGATTGGCCGGCAACGTCATTTTGTTCAACATCAACTGCTGGAAGGTGCCGTAATCCTCGGTGTCGCCGACTAGCACGGCGCCGAGCAGCGTCTTGCCATCTTCCGACACAATGAGGCTCTTGTACTGTTCGGCGAAGTCGTCGTTGTACACATAGGTGCGTGCACCGGGCGTACGCGCGATCGAGTCACCGACCGACGCCACATCGACACCGAGCAGTTTCAACTTGGTGCTCATGTCGGCCCCGGTGAATTGCTCCTTGCCACCGGTCAGCTGCGACACGACGACGCGTGCCATCTGGTAGCCCGGCGCCACCAAGCCGAAACAGGTGTTGTTCCAGGCCGCGCATTCGCCGATCGCATACACGTCGATTTCCGGCGTGCGGCAGTTGTCGTTGATGACGAAGCCGCCGCGGGTGCCTACCGGCAACTCGCAGGTCTTCGCCAGTTCGTCCTGCGGACGGATACCGGCGGAGAACAGCACCAGGTCGGTTTCGAGGTGGGTGCCGTCGGCGAAGTTGAGCCGATAACGGCAAGTGGTGCCGTCAACGATCTCCTTGGTGTTCTTGTTGGTGTGTACCTTCACACCCAATGATTCGATTTTGCGGCACAGCAATTTGGCGCCGCCGTCGTCGAGCTGCACTGCCATCAGCTTGGGCGCGAACTCCACCACGTGGGTTTCCAGCCCCATGCCTTTCAGCGCATTGGCGGCTTCAAGCCCGAGCAAGCCGCCGCCGATGACGACGCCGACCTTGCTCTGCGCACCGCTGACCTTGATGCGGCCAAGATCGTCGATGGTGCGATAAACGAGACAGTGTTCCCGGTCCTTGCCGGGTACTGGCGGCACGAACGGATACGAGCCAGTAGCAAGCACCAGTTTGTCGTACGGCTCGCGGCGGCCTGACTGCGTCACCACTTCCTTCTTTATACGGTCGATGGCGACGACCTTGTCGTTCAGCACGAAGTTGACGCCGTGATCGCGGTAATACTCGCGCGTCGTCAGCGCCAGGTCGGCGGCGGTGGAGCCGGTAAAGAACGCGCTCAGATGCACGCGGTCGTACGCGAGGCGTGACTCTTCGGAAAACGTGACGATGTCGAACTGTTCGGCCTGTGCCGACTCCAGCAGGTACTCGATGAAGCGATGCCCCACCATGCCGTTGCCGACAACGACCACACGATGCTTGGTCATGGTTGCGTGCCAATGATGAATACGGACACCGTGCACGGAGCAAAGTCGATGCCAACACCACGCGCACACGCTTTCGGGCATTTTTCCTTGTGTTTACTGGGATTTTTTCATCGCACTGAAGCAGTGCATCCCACAAAACGCACCACGTAGACACTCTCGTCGGCACTTGTGCCGTGTCTTGGTGCGCCTTGCCTCAAAAAAAGGCGGGCACTCACGGTTACCGAACCGCGCGCTTGAGCACGTCCGCCGCCCATTGATTCAGGCTCTTGCCGGCAGCCTGCGCCGCGACCAGGGCCTGACCGTGGACCTCAGGTGAAATGCGCAGCAGCAGTTTGCCGGACGCCGGCTTTTCCGGCGTTACGCCCTCCGCCCGACACTCGGCCAGATAATCTTTGACCGCCTTTTCGAATTCACGCCGCAGCTTGCCAACGGTGTCGCCATGAAAACCGATGATGCCGCGAATACCCAGAATGCGGCCGACAAAGATGTTGTCCCGCGCGCACGTATTCGATGCGTGCAGTGTAACCTTTGAAAGTCATGGTGCTCATGGTGTCACTCCCAAGCGCAGCAAAAGTTCGCGAACGGAATTAAGGCCAGCGTTGGTCTGGCAAAGATCCCGGCCAGCGTTTTCCTGTGCGTTGCATTCATGGCTGTGCTATCACAAAGTGATATCAGAATCGTGGGGGATACAAATTGGGAGGGGGCAGCATCCAATGGCCCAAGCGAAATCTTCCCTGACCGCACTCTAGTACAACTTCAGATTCCCGCCAGTTTTTGTGAAAGACGCATAAGCGCTGTCGTAGCTCGCAGTGGAAATCCGGCTGCCGAAACGAGTAGGCTAGCGCTTCCGCCAGCGAGGGAACGCCCATGACCAAAGCCACCACCGACGCGACCCACTTCGACTCCGTTACCCCACGCATCCCCGTCACCGACATCGACGCCGCGCTGGCGTTCTATTGCGACCAACTCGGCTTTCAACTCGCCTGGAAATGGGGCACCCCGCTCACCCACGCCGGCATCTACCACAATGAGGTCAGCCTGGACCTGATTCTGCTACCGGCCAAGGCCGGCACCGCGATGGTTTACATCCGCGTGAGCGGCGTCGATGCGTACTACGCATCGTTGCACGGCCGCGAAGTAAATCTCACCCTGATTGACGACAGGCCCTATGGGCTGCGTGATTTTGAAGTAATCGACCCGTGGGGCAATCGGTTGGCGTTCGGGCAGGTGTTGGATGATGAATAAGAGTTTTTGTTAGCCCCTAGGGCCATCGGCCAAAGTGAATGTTGAATTGGTAAACGCCATTCGAAGTGTTTAACAGGATGTTGTGATTACTCCGCGCGTTTTGCAAAGCACCATGAGCATTCGATTTAAAAGTAAAAGGCTCACTTGAACAGCAAGAAGGAACATTTTGGTTATGAAAAGCCGGTCAAATCCCGCACTTGCCTTAACCATTGAAAGCTCGGTGTTTTCGTGAAGCGCCTGGCTTTTTTGGATAGTTTGCGTGGCTTGGCAGCCGTCTATGTCGCGCTTTATCACATGACCCTGCTGCCCGAGCCGCACCTTTTGGTGCCACATTGGGCCAGCGCAATTGTGTTGAATGGCGGCACGGCCGTGACCCTCTTCTTTGTCGTCAGCTCTTTTTCACTTTGCTATGCGATGGAAGAGGTCCACCGCAACGATGGCCCATGGATGTTTTACATCCGCCGCTTCTTCCGGATCGCACCGCTTTTCTACGCCTGCATCATCTTCTATATCATTCGTGATCATTATTATTTTCAGGCAGAGCACTCCCTCACGGAAATTTCGGCTAGCGTTTTTTTCATCTTCAATTTCATTCCT
>DATJXP010000258.1:0-11958 GCA_035500035.1 Candidatus Acidiferrum sp.
AGCCTACAGGGACGTACTTGCAGGCGTGTTTCAGATAGCGACTGCTGGCTTGGCCGTGCGCTGAATGCCGATGCCTGCCACTACAAACACGGGAAACATTATATCAGTGCGGCCAATAGTTCCTTCAGCAATCGCTGTTCGGCATCGGCAAAGAGGTTTGCGGGAGGATTGGACAGAAAATCCCGCAACTGCGTGCATTCCATACCCGCATAGCCGCAAGGGTTGATGCGCGTGAACGGCTCGAGGTCCATGTCGATATTGAAACCGAGCCCATGCAGTGAACAACCGCGGCGGATGCGCAAGCCAAGCGCGGCAATTTTCTTGTCGCCCACATAGACGCCCGGCGCTCCTTTACGTAGCTGACCCTCGATGCCGTAGCTCGCGAGCACTTTCAATACACTCTGCTCGATCAGATCGACCAGCGTGCGCACACCGGCATCGCGCCGCCGCACATCGAGCAGGAAGTACACGATCAATTGGCCGGGGCCGTGATAAGTGACCTGCCCGCCGCGATCGCTCTGGATCACCGGGATGTCGCCGGCATTCAGCACGTGCTCGGGTTTGCCGGTCTGGCCTTGCGTGAACACCGGTTCGTGCTGCAGTAGCCACAGTTCATCGACGGTGTCGGCGGTACGGTTGGCGGTGAAGGCGTGCATGTCGGCCAGTACTTTGGCGTACGGTTGCAAGCCAAGGTGGCGGACGTCGCAGGGTTGGCGTTTCACAGCACGATCTGCACGCGGCCGCTGGCGCGCAGGTCGGCGTGCAATGCGGCGATGTGGTCAGGGCCTTGCGCGGTAAAGACGATGTGCAACGACACGTAGCGGCCCTTGCTGCTGGGCCGCACGCGTACTTCTTCTTTTTTCACCTGCGGATCATGCTGCTGCACGATGGCGACGATGACGGCGAGAAAATCGTCGGTGTGTTCGCCTACTACCTTGATCGGGTAGGCGCATGGATAAGAAAGTTTAGGGATATCCTGGTTCTCGGTCATTTCCATCAGGGCACGCCATGGCGTGCCCCTACACCTCGACAATTTTGGTAGCGGCACGCCATGGCGTGCCCGCGAACCGGTTTTCAACCGAACAATTTCAGGAAGAACAAGTGCAGCCAATCCATCAGCCGCTTGAGCCAGCTGCCCTTCTCCACTTCCTGCAGCGCGACCACCGGGCCATCGTAGTACACCTGGTCGCCAAGACTGATCTTGACGGTGCCGAGCGCTTGGCCCTGTGCGATCGGCGCTTTCAGGTTGTCGTTCAACGTCAGCGATGTGGTGATCTTGTCGGCCGCGCCGCGCGGCACCGTGGCCATCAACGCATCGGTAACGCCGACCTGCACGCTGTCGGTTTTGCCCGACCACACTTTCGCCGTGCCCATCACCTGGTTGGCGGCAATGATCTGCGCCGTCTCGAAGAAGCGGAAGCCGAAGCTCAGCAGTTTTTCGGTTTCCTGCGCACGCGCGTCGGTCGAGGCCGTGCCCATCACCACCGTGATCAGGCGCATGCCGTCGCGCACGGCGGAGGCCACCAGGCAGTAGCCGGCGGCGTCGGTGAAACCGGTCTTCATGCCATCGACGTTGTGATCGGAGAACAGCAGCGTGTTGCGGTTGGGCTGGCGGATGTTGTTGTAGGTGAACTCCTTCTCGCCGTACATCTTGTAGGGCTCGGGGAAGCGCGTGATCACCGCGCGCGCCAGCGTGGAAAGATCGCGCGCCGACATGTAGTGATCGTCCGACGGCAAGCCGGACGCATTGTTGAAGTGGCTGTTGGTCATGCCGAGCAGCTTGGCGTGCTGGTTCATCAAATCGGCGAAGGCGTCTTCGCTGCCGCCGATGTGTTCGGCCAGCGCGATGGCGGCATCGTTGCCGCTCTGGATGATGACGCCGCGCATGATGTCTTCCAGCCGCACCGTGGTGCCTTCCTGGATGAACATCTTGGAGCCGTCGGCCTTCCACGCCTTGACGCTGACGTGCACCTGATCGTTCAGCGTGATGTGGCCGGCCTGGATTTCGTTGTCGGCGACGTACGTCGTCATGATCTTGGTCAGGCTCGCCGGCGGCAATGGCTGGTCGGCATTCGACTCGGCGATCACGTTGCCGGTGGCGGCGTCGAGCAGGATGTAGCTGGCGGCGTTGATGATCGGCGGTTTCGGAATCAACTGGGCTTCCTGCTGCGGTGCCTTGCCGGGCACGGTCTTGCCCGCGGCACGCGTGACGGCGGGCGACGGCGGATTCGGCTTCGGCATCGATGCCGGCGTCTTGATGGTGACGGCTTTGCCGCCGACCGGATCGTCCTGCGCCAGCACGGTGCCGTGCAACGTCAGGGCCAGGGTAGCAACAAGAATGGATTTGAACGTGGACGACATGGCTGGGTATCTCATGGGCAGGTACTAAGTGAAGTCGGGCTGTGTATCAGATTCTTACTTTGAACGGCGTGCCGAGACGCGCGCCGGCAACTTTGTCCTGGAAGGCCTGCACCTGCGCATCGTCGGCCAGCGGGCCGACACGCACCTTGAACAGGCTCTTGCCGTTGGTGGAAGTTTCGGTGTGGATCACCACCGGCATCTTCGTCATCGCTTGCAAGCGCGCCTGCAGGTTGTGCGCCGAAGTCTCCGACGCGAACGCGCCGATCTGCAGGTAATCGGCACCTTTGTTCTGTTCGATCATCTCGCGTTCCTTCGCCACGTTCTCGACCGTCGTCGGCGGATACACCACGGCGGCCGGCGGCGACGTCTCGACCGGTGCCGGCATTTTGCTGGCGTACTTGGCTCCATCCGGCACGATGGCTTCCACTTTCACATGCGCGGTGCCGTTGCCGGCATAACCGAGCATGACGGCGGCGGCGTACGACATATCGATGACGCGGCCATCATGGAACGGGCCGCGATCGTTGACGCGCACGACGATGTTCTTGCCGTTGTCGAGATTGGTCACCTTGACGTAGCTCGGAATCGGCAACGTCTTGTGCGCGGCCGACAGCTGGAACATGTCATACAACTCGCCGTTGGAAGTCAGGTGGCCGTGAAACTTGCGGCCATACCATGAGGCAATACCCTCTTCCTTGAAACCCGCTTCGTTCTGCAACACGCGATAGGTGTGGCCATCGACCACGTACGGACTGCGATTGCCGGCCTGCGTGCGCGGCTCCACCTTCGGCACCACCGGTTTTACTTTCGCCAGATCGAGTTTTTCCAGCGCGGGGACGTCTTGCTCGAGTTCGTAACGCTTGGGCTTGCTTGCGGTCGACGACGACGCCGACACGGTTGGCGGGGAAGACGAACGGCAGGCCGTCAATGCGACAGCCAGGGCAAGTGCGGTGAACCTGATGCCGATGGACCTCGCGGTCACGATAGCCGCTCTCCCTGTTGAAACCCCGTTGGAAGCGATGGCGCGTGTCATGCTGCTCGAATCTAAAACACCAGGCGGGCGGAACGATGGGTGTGAATGGACATCAGGATGCCGAAGCCCGTCATCAGACTGATGATGGACGTGCCACCCAGACTGACCAACGGCAGCGGGACACCCACCACTGGCAACAACCCCGACACCATGCCTATGTTGACGAACACGTAGACGAAAAAAGTAAGGGCCAGACTGCCCGCCAGCAAACGCGAAAACAAATCCTGTGCGACACCAGCAATATACAGAGCGCGCCCGATAATCACAATATATAGTGTCAGCAGGAACAACATGCCCACCAAGCCGAACTCCTCGGCCAGCACGGCGACGATGAAGTCAGTCTTGCCTTCCGGCAGGTAGTCGAGCCGCGACTGCACGCCGTTCAGCCAGCCCTTGCCATTGATGCCGCCGGAGCCGATGGCCGTCTTCGACTGGATGATGTTCCAGCCGGCGCCGAGCGGTTCGCGCTCGGGATCGAGGAAGGTGTGGATGCGGTTCTTCTGGTAGTCGTCCATGTAGAAGATCCACAGCGCCGGCGCCGCCAGCATGCCGATCAACAGCGCGATACCGACCCACTTCCAGTTCATGCCGGCCAGCAGGATGACGAACATGCCGGCGACGCCGATCAACAGCGCGGTGCCGAGATCGGGTTGCTTGGCGGTGAGTCCGGCCGGCACCGCGATGATGGCAAGACAGATCAGGATGTGGGCGAACTTCGGCGGCATCAGTTTGCGCGACAGAAACGAGGCCACCGTCAGCGGCACCAGTATCTTCATCACTTCGCTCGGCTGGAACCGCGGCAAGCCCGGAAAGTCGAGCCAGCGCCGTGCCCCCTTCGACACTTCGCCGAACTTCAGCACCGCCAGCAACAGCAACACGCCGCCGAGAAACATCCACGGCGACCACTGCCGCAGCCAGCGCACGTCGAACTGGGCGACGCCGAACATCATCAGGTAGGCGATGCCGATGAAGATCAACTGGCGCTTCACTTCCACCATGCTCTGGTTGGTGGCGCTGTACAACACCAGCAGGCCGAAACCGAGCAGCACCGTCAACGCGAACAGCAACGGCATATCGACATGCAACCGCTGCGACCACGAACGCTTGCGTTCGAGCCCGGCGCCGACGGTGCCCGTGTATTTGCGCGATTCAGGTGTCAGCACGGCGGGGATCTAAGGCGCGCTGGCAGTCAGCACGGGAGTGGCAACGGCGGGTGGACGGTACTCGGGTTTGAGCTGGCCGTCTTCACCCAGCAGGTAGGCATCGAGCACGGCGCGGGCGACCGGGCCGGCAGCGGAAGCGCCGTGCAAGCCGTGTTCGGCAAATACCGCCACCGCGATCTTCGGATTTTCCACCGGCGCGAAGGCGATGAACAACGCGTTGTCGCGGTCCTCTTCGTCGATGCTGCTTTCGTTTTGTTTGGTCGCCTTGTAATCGGCCGCCATCGCCTTCACCTGCGCGGTACCGGTCTTGCCGGCCATCATGTAGGCGAGTGGCTTCTTGCCGTTTTCGGTGATGGAGGCAAAGGCAGTGCCGGTGTTGTGATACCCACCGGTGTTCTTGTGGATCACTTCCGACATGGCGTGACCGATGAAGTGCCAGTCGTCATCGTTTTTCAGCTTGATGTCGGGATAGTCGCTGGTGCGGGCGATATCTTCGCCATTGAGACCGATGCGCTTGACCATCACCGGCTGGTGCCACTTGCCGTGGTTGGCCATCAGCATCGCAGCGGTGGCGAGCTGCAACGGCGTCACTTCGGTATAACCTTGGCCGATGGCCGAGTTCAACGTTTCGCCGGCATACCACGGTTGGCCTATCGCTTCCTTCTTCCACTTGCGCGACGGCAGCACGCCGCTGCCGGCTTGCGGAATATCGACCGCGCTGTTGCGGCCGAAGCCGAACTGCGCGAGGAAGTCGTGCATGGTGTCGATGTCCATGTCGGTGGCAAGATCGAAGAAGTAGGTGTCGCAGCTCTGGTAGATCGCTTTTTCCAGGTTGACGATGTCATGGCCGTTGCGGTCCTTCCACCAGGTCCAGTCGTGATAGACGTGCGAGACGCCATCGAGCTGGAAATGGCCTGGATCGCGGATGGTGTATTCGCGAGTGCGGATGCCGGTGTCGAGCGCGCCGAGGCCGAGAAACGGCTTGATGGTGGAACCCGGCGATGTCTTGCTGAGCGCACGATTGGTGAAGGGCCGCTCGGCATCGCGGTTGAGCCGGTTGTAGTCGGCACTGCTGATACCGCCGATGAACAGGTTGGGATCGAAGCCGGGCTTGCTGACCATCGCCAGCACGCCGCCGGTTTCGACATCGAGCGCCACCACGCCGCCGGTGAAATCGCCGAGCGCGTCGGACGCGGCTTTCTGCAGCTTGCTGTCGAGGTAGAGCACGAGATCCTTGCCGGCGGCAGGATCGGTGCGCGACAGCACCTGCATGATGCGGCCGCTGGCGCTCTTCTCGACCTGCTCGTAACCGACCTTGCCGTGCAGCGTGTCTTCGTAGAATTTTTCCACGCCCATCTTGCCGATCTCGTCGGTGCCTTCGTAGTTGACCGGATCGAGATTCTCCAGTTCGTCTTCGCTGATGCTGCCGATGTAGCCGAGCGCATGTGCGAGCAGTTCGCCTTGCGGGTAGTGGCGCGCCAACTGCGCTTCGATCGCGAAACCGGGCAGGCGGAACTGGTTGACGGCGATGTTGGCGATGTCGACCTCGTTGAGGTTCATGCGCACCGGCACCGGCGAGAACGGCACCGCGCGCCGCTTGAGCCGCACCTTCAGCTTGTCGACTTCTTCCGGTGCGAGGTTGATCAGGTCGGCCAGCAGCGCCAGGCTTTCCTGCATGCCCTTGGCGTTCTCCTTGATGACGGTGAGGTTGTAGCTGGGCTTGTTGTCGGCCAGCAGCACGCCGTTGCGGTCGTAGATCAGGCCGCGCGTCGGCGCGATCGGCATGGTGCGGATACGGTAGCTGTCGCTCTTGGTGGTGTAGTAGGCGTGTTCGCTGACCTGCAGGAACACCATGCGGGCAACGAGAACGCCGACCAGCGCGACTGCAATTACGGAACCGATGAGCAAGCGGGAAAGAAAGAGGCGTCTTTCCTGATCGAGGTCCTTGAGAATATGACGTTCAGACATGTTTCGGCGGACACTGGCTCATGGGCCTTGAAACGACGGGAATTCTAACGGTGCTTTCGCGCAAAAGACAGCGTTTTTGCCGTCTTTTCCCGAGGATTTTCACACTGCACCGTCAGGCGCGGTGATAGGGATGATTGTGCAACAGGCTCCAGGCCCGGTAGATCTGCTCGGCAACGATGACCCGCACCACCGGATGGGGGAAGGTCAGCGCCGACAACGACCACACGGCATCGGCCCGGTTCAGGCACTCCGGCGCCAGTCCGTCGGGGCCGCCGACCAGCAGCGAGACGTTGCGACCCTCGTCGCGCAGCTGGCCCAAGCGCTGAGCCCAGGCTTCGGTGGCGAGCACCTTGCCTTTGACGTCGAGCGCGATCAGGTAATCCCCCGGCCCGACCGCCTTCAAGCTGGCCTCGCCTTCTTTGGCGATGGCCTGGACCAGGTTGGTGGTCTTGCTGCGCTGCGACAGCGGGATTTCGGCAACCCTGAACTCGAACTCGCGCGGCAGCCGCTTGCGGTACTCGGCCACGCCTGCCTCGACCCACTCCGGCATGCGGGAACCGACCGAGATCAGGGTGATTTTCATCGAGGGTCAGTCGGCCGGCGACAGCTTCCACAACGACTCGAGGTCGTACAGCTTGCGGGTGGCCGCCTGCATCACGTGGACGATGACGTCGCCGAGGTCGATCAGCACCCACTCGGCGGTCTCCTGCCCTTCGGCGCCGCGGATGGTGACGCCCTTTTCCTTGCAGCGCTTTTCCACCTCGTCGGCAATCGAGCGCACATGGCGGTTGGAGGTGCCGGTGACGACGATCATGTAATCGGCAAAGCTGGAGAGTTTCTGCACGTCGAGGATGGCCAGGTTCTGGCCCTTCATGTCGTCGATGGCGGTTTCGACGAAGTCACGCAATTTCTTGGCTTTCAATCAGCATCTCCAGGCAGGTAGAGGCCGTGGGTGCGGATATGCACGGCCACGTCCGGATTCAATATGGCGGCGAGGTCGCCGCCGGTGCGCACCAGTTCGCGCACGCGGGTGGACGACAGATCGTCCGACTGCACGTCGATGAAGGCAATCGCGCCGCGGGCGATGGTGGCAAGCTGGCCGGCATCGACATGGCGCTGCTGCCACTCGGTGCGCAGCTCGGGCGGCAGCGTGCTGACGTCGAGCCGGTAGCCGGGCCGCGTCATCACCACCAGGTTCACCAGGTCGAGCAACTGTTGCCATTGTTTCCAACTGGTGAACGTGACGAACGCATCGACGCCGATCAACAGATGCCAGCTGACGCCGGCATGCTGGTGCTGCAGCGCGATGATGGTGTCGATGGTGTACGACGGCGACGGCGACTGGCACTCGCGCTTTTCCAGTTGCAGCAGCGGCTGACCTTTGATCGCCAGTGCCGCCATCGCGCAGCGCTCCGGCGCCGAGGCCAACGGCTGCTGGCGATGTACTGGTGAGCCGCACGGTACCAGCAGTACTTTTTCGAGCCCCAACGCCTGGCCTACCGAGTTGGCAGCCTGCACATGACCGAGATGGATGGGATCGAACATGCCGCCGAGCACGCCGAAACGGCGCAACGTGGTGGTGGCGACCGGATCGGCGTCAGCGACGGACATGACCATCGCCGAACACGACGAACTTCTGCGACGTGAGACCTTCGAGCCCGACCGGCCCGCGCGCGTGGATCTTGTCGGTGGAGATGCCGATCTCGGCGCCAAGGCCGTATTCGAAACCGTCGGCGAAACGCGTCGAAGCGTTGACCATCACCGAGCTGGAATCGACTTCGCGCAGGAAGCGCCGCGCATGCGTGTAGTTTTCGGTGACGATGGCGTCGGTGTGCTGCGAACCGTACTTGTTGATGTGAACAATGGCTTCGTCGAGATTATCGACGACGCGGATCGCGAGGATGGGCGCCAGGTACTCGGCATACCAGTCGTCTTCGGTCGCCTGCTTGACGCCGGACTTGATCGCGCGCGTGCGGTTGCAACCGCGCACTTCGACGCCTTTCTGCTGCAGCAGGTCGATCAGCGGCAACAGTACCTTCTCGGCCACGTTGAAATGCACCAGCAGCGTTTCCATTGCGTTGCACACGCCGTAGCGGTGCGTCTTGGAATTCATCGCGATCTTCAGCGCCTTGTCGAGATCGGCGCTTTCATCGACGTACACGTGGCACACGCCGTCGAGATGCTTGATGACCGGCACGCGCGCATCCTTGCTGATGCGCTCGATCAGGCCCTTGCCGCCGCGCGGCACGATGACGTCGACGTACTGCGGCATCGTGATCAATTCACCCACCGCGGCACGGTCGGTGGTTTCCACTACCTGCACTGCCGTCTCCGGCAAGCCGGCTTGCTGCAGCCCGGTACGGATGCAGGCAGCGATCGCCGTGTTGGAGTGTATCGATTCGGAACCGCCGCGCAGGATGCTGGCGTTGCCTGATTTCAAACACAGGCTGGCGGCGTCGATCGTCACGTTCGGGCGCGATTCGTAGATGATGCCGATGACACCCAGCGGCACGCGCATGCGGCCGACCTGGATGCCGCTCGGCATGTAGCGCATGTCGGTGATCTCGCCGATGGGATCGGCCAGTGTGGCAACCTGCAACAGACCTTCGATCATCGAGGCTATGCGTTTCGGCGTCAGTTCCAGGCGATCGAGCATCGCGGCATCGAGGCCCTTGGCGCGACCGGCGTCGAGATCTTTCGCGTTGGCAGCCAGCAGCGTGGCATTCTGCGCCTTCAGCGCGTCAGCGGTGGCGGTCAGTGCGTTGTTCTTAGCGTTGGTGTCGGCGGCGGCCATCGCACGCGAGGCAACGCGTGCTTGCTGACCGAGCAGCTGCATCTGGTCTTTGACCGACATTTGCGTAATCGAATTCATGGGACATCCCACCGGAGCAATTGGCGAATTATACCGCCACTATGGCTGTGCCCTGCACAATTCTTTCCTTGTTTGGCCGGGACAGGCGTTTGAGTCTGGCTTCCAGTTTGCTGGCGCTGCTGCGATTAGCTGCTTCGCAGTGCCAAACCAACTGCAGCGGCCCCTTGCCGCGCAGGCTGCGGGCGCCGCGCTTGCCTTCGCCGTGCTCGCGTAAACGCCGCGCGAGATCGGTGGTGATGCCGGTGTAGAGCGTACCGTTGCGGGTGCGCAGCATGTACACGAACCAACGGGTTTCCACGATCATGGCAGCGCTCCGGCGCCGGTCGCCGACTGGAATTTTGAGGCCAATCTTTGTATAAAGACCGCGCCTTCAAAACCGTACCGTCGCGCGTTTGCCGCCGTGGTGCCGGGTCGCAAATCGTATCCACGACCCAGTCTACAACCTAGTCTATAAGTGATGTCAGCCATGCCGATGCACAAAGTCCAAACCTACAACCAGATTTCCGACAAAGGCCTGTCGCGGTTTCCGCAGCAGACGTATCACGTGGGTTCCGACGTGCCCACGCCCGACGCCATTCTCGTGCGCAGCCACGTGTTGACCAAGGAACAATTGCACCCGACGCTGAAAGCCGTGGCACGTGCCGGTGCAGGTACCAACAACATCCCGGTCGAGGACTATACCAAAGCCGGCGTCGTCGTCTTCAACTCGCCCGGCGCCAACGCCAACGCGGTGAAGGAACTGTTGCTGTGCGGTTTGCTGCTGGCCTCGCGCCGCGTGCTCCCAGCGATCAGCTGGGTCAGCCAGCAGAGCCCGTCCACCAGCTATGCCGACCTCAATCAGTTGATGGAACATCACAAAAAGAATTTCAAAGGCGGCGAACTCGCCGGCAAGACCATCGGCGTGGTCGGCCTCGGCGCCATCGGCGCACTGGTAGCCGATATCGCGATCCAACTCGGCATGAAGGTGCTTGGCTATGACCCGGCGCTTTCAGTCGAAGCCGCGTGGCGTTTGCCGAACCAGGTCGAGAAACAGGAAAATCTGACCTCGCTGATCTCGCGCTCCGACTACGTGACGTTGCATCTGCCGGTGCTGGAAAACACCCGCAACCTGATCGACCGCAAGATCATCAACTACTTCAAGACCGGCGCCGTGCTGCTGAACTATTCGCGCGACGCCATCGTCGATGACA
Source organism: Candidatus Acidiferrum sp. (assembly GCA_035500035.1). GTDB lineage: Bacteria > Pseudomonadota > Gammaproteobacteria > Pseudomonadales > Pseudohongiellaceae > CAILUG01. The sequence goes on from DATJXP010000258.1 coordinate 10,588, forward strand.
GCGCGCTGCTCGACGGCCTCAACTCCGGCCGGCTGTCGTGCTACGTCACCGACTTCCCGACCCCGAGCCTGCTCGGTCATCCAAAGACCATCCTGTTGCCGCACATCGGCGCCAGCACCGACGAGGCCGAAGACAACTGCGCGGTGATGGCGGTCGATCAGCTGCGCGACTTCCTCGAGAACGGCAACATTCGCAATGCAGTGAACTTCCCGAATCTGCATCTGGAGCGTTCGTCCGCCACACGGTTGGCCATCGTCAACCAGAACGTGCCGGGCATGCTGGGGCAGATCCTGTCGATCCTTGCCGAGCGCGACATCAACGTGATGGATATGTTGAACAAGAGCCGTGGTGATATTGCTTACAACTTGATCGATATCGAGGCCGAGGCCACTGACGACGTGTTGGCTGATATTCGGGCGATCAATCATGTGATCAAGGTGTGGTCGGTTTAGTTTTTTCGGGTTGAGCCCGGCGCACGGCCAGCGGCAGGGACAGGGTCGTGCGACACGCCGTGAATACGTCCCTGTAGGCTCGTCTGCAGCCGTCCCTGGCTGCAGACGGTCGGTCAACCCGCTACTTGCCGCCGGCTTCGATGTTCAGCTGTCTGACTTGGAAAACTACTGTTAGCCAATTGAGGGAAGCCATATGTCCGCGTGGTTAAGTTTTGCAGTTTCTTGCTTGGCACTGGCGGTTTCTGGGATTACTGCTTGGCTGACTTTTTTCCGCAAAGGCCAGTTGCTAATGACGCAGCCTACGGTTGTATTCTTTGGTCCTGATGGATCAAAGTTCGATGCAAAGAAAAATAAAATCTATTTACGTACCTTGCTCTACAGTTCCGCCAAAAGAGGGCATGTTATAGAGAGCCTTCATATTTCCTTACATCGCAACGAATCCAAGCAAAATTTCAACATATGGGTTTACGGCGAGAAGGGAAATTTGAAAAGAGGTAGTGGATTATTCATACCGCAAGAAGGAATAACTCTCGATCATCATTTTTTATTGCCTGCGGATGGCTCAGATTTCGCTTTCAAGGCTGGTGCCTACAGCCTAACTATCTTCGCCACACTCGTAGGTAAAAAGACGTCACAGGAGCTCATGTCCATCAGCCTGCAAATAACTGATTCGCAAGCGGCACGACTCACTGAACCGAATACAGGTATTTACTTTGATTGGGGGCCAGACCAAAAGAGTTACCACCCGCATATTGATACTCGCGTTCATGGCGAGGAACAAATGAAACGATTCATTGAGTTAATGAGTCAGGAGAACGGCTGACAAACAAAGGCCATTTAACGGCTCAACGGATGGTCGAGGCCAGCGGCAGCGAGGGGTTTTGGCGACCGTCTGCAGCCAGGGACGGCTGCAGACGAG
>DATJXP010000259.1:0-8950 GCA_035500035.1 Candidatus Acidiferrum sp.
GCCGCCTTTTTCCTCGGTGGCGACTTCGATCGACGGCAGCGCGGTGTCCTGGCCGATGTGCTTCACCGCCACCTGGTCGGCTGTGATGCCGCCGTGCGGGGCGTTGCTGCGGGCCGGCGGCACGCACGACAGCCAGGTGCCCGGCGTGATCGCATGCACGGCGCCGCTGCGGGCCGGCTTGTTGTCGAGGCCGGATACGATGGTGACGTATTGGCGGAACGGCTCGAACGGTTTGAGGATCGGCTTGAATTCGAAATCGCTGCCGGCTTTGTCCGGCGTCCAGTTGGTCATGATGGCGCCGTGCGGCAGATAGAAGAAGCCCATGCGTGGTTTCGGCGCGGCGGCAGTCTTGGCCAGCGCGGTGGCAGCGGGCACCATCGCGTCGAGGAACGGTAGCGCCAGGCTGACGCCAAGGCCACGTAACACATGACGGCGGGACAAATGTTTTTTGGTCAGAAACATAGCTCTTCACCTCTTGCCAGTTGCATGTACGGGCACGCCATGGCGTGCCCCTACGAATTGGTTGATCAATTCTGGGTCAGTTTGCCTTTGTTGGTCTCGGTTTCGCCGGTCGGCAGCGACTTCATGCGGAACGCCGGACTGTCGATGATGCCTTGCACGATGCTGTCAAAACGGTAGCCGTTCTTCGCTGCTTGTCGTACCACGCTGCGCACGATCGGCATGTCGTAGTACTCCACCTTGCGGCCGAGCGCGAACGTCATCAGTTTTTCCGTCAACGCTTGTACGAACTGGTCCGGCCGCGAGGCCAGCGCCTTGCGCAGATCGACCGGGCCATTGACCGGCTGACCACTGGCCAGCGTGCCCGCGGCGTCGATAGGCAGATGCGCATCGCGGTCGAGGTCGCGCCACTGGCCGATGGCGTTGAAATTTTCCAGCGCCAGGCCGATCGGATCGATCACGCCGTGACAGTTGTTGCAGGTCGGCTGCTTGCGGTGTTCTTCCATTTTCATGCGCACGGTTTTCGGCGCTTCGCCTGGCGCCTTGTTGTCGAGGTTGATCTCGACACCCGGCGGCGGCGCCGACGGCGGTGTGCCGACGATGGTGTCGAGCACGTAGGCGCCGCGCAGCACTACCGACGTGCGGTTCGGGTACGAGGTCAGCAGCAACAGGCCGCCCTTGCCGAGCAGGCCGAAGCGGCGTTCGTCTTTCAGTTCGACCCGGCGGAACTGCGCGCCGCGCACGCTGTCGACGCCGTAGTGGCGCGCCAGGCGCTCGTCGAGAAAGCTGTAATTGCCGTTCAGCAGCGTCATCACCGATTGATCGCTGCGCAGCACGCTGTCGACGAACATGGCCAGCTCCTGCTTGAACGAGTTGCGCAGGTCTTCGTCGAACTCCGAGAAGATGCGCGGGTCGGGCACCACGGTGTTCATGTCCTTGATGCGCAACCACTGCCAGGCGAAGTTGTCGGTCATCGATTTGGCGCGCGGATCGTTCAGCATGCGCGTCACCTGTTGGCGCAGCACTGCCGGCTCATGCAATTGGTTCTGCTCGGCCAGGCCCAGCAATTCGGCATCCGGGCCGCGGCTCCACAGGAAGTACGCCACGCGCGACGCCAGCTCGATGTCACTGACCGGATACGGCACGCCCGGCTGCGCATCGGCCGGCAACGGCTCGGAGCGATAGAGGAACTTGGTCGACGACAGGATCGCCATGATGCCTTTCTGGATGCCGGCTTCGAATCCGGCTTCTTTCTCGCCGGAGTCGTAGAACGCCAGCAACGGTTTCAGATCGGCGTCGTTGACCGGACGGCGATAGGCCTGATGCGCGATACCGCTGAGGATGCTGGTGGCACACGCACGTTGTTCGTTCTTGTTCTGCGGATGGCAGCTGAAAATCTTGCGGCGGCTGGCGACGTCCGGCATGCCGACTGCTTTCAGCGGCCCGTAGGCCTTGAACGAGACGACGACCGGAATGTTGTCGGCGCCTTCACCCGGGCTGAGCTGCTCGATGATGCGATCCGACTCGGCATAGGTACGCGCGACGAAGCTGACGCCGATGGTGTGATCGCCGGCCTTGATCGGCACCTTGATCTTGGCGAAACGGTTCTGGATGTCGGTGATGGCCGGCGTCTGCACGCGATCGACGGCTTCGGAATCGTCGTGGCCGCCGAGCGAATCGGTGAACACTTCGACGCCGTCGATGGTCAGCAGGAAGCGGTGTTTCGATTCCAGCCACCAGGTCGGATACGAACGCTGCAGCGAACCTTCCTGCGAGGCGATCTCGACGTTGAACTCGTAGTCGCCGTCGGCCGGGAAATAATGTTTCGCGGCAAAACCGCCGCGGGTGCCGAGCGGCAGCCCATCGACGTGGCGATACTGGGTGGCGAGGCTGGGCGCTTCAAAGCTGGCGACGTCCGGCGGCGTATCGGCGCTGCCGATGGCATCGATGCTGATCGCGCGTGCGGCTTGCAGATATTGTTCGAGGAAGGTCGGCGACACCTGCAGCACGTTGGCGAGGTTGTCGAAACCATCGCTGGCGGTGTCGGGCGGCAGCAGCGATTCGGCGTCGATCTTGTACGCCAGCAGGTCTTCGACTGCGTTCTGGTATTCCTTGCGGTTCAAGCGATGCACGGCGATGTGGCCGGGATTGCTGTTGGGGCCGGCGAGCGAGTCGAGATAGTTTTCCATCGTGCCGACGAAAGCGTTCAGCGTTTTTTCATCAGGACGATTCTTCGCCGTTGGCGGCGGCATCAGGCGACCGCGCAGCTTGTGCATCGCGGCTTCGAATACTTTCGGGTTCTGCGCCACGGACTCCGGCGTCATGCTGTCGAAGTCGATGCTGCCGGCCCAGTCGTCGGCGTTATGGCATACGGTGCAATATTGTTTGAACAGGCCCCATTGACCTTCGACGGCGTGAAACGCCTTGGCGTCGCCCGGCGCATCGGCGGCCAGCGCGCAGCCCGCGCCGAGCAGCGAAGTGGCCAGCAACGAGCTACCGATGAGGAAATACCGCGTCGTCTTCATCAGATGAATCCACCCATGTCGTAGGTATGCGCCGCCATGCCGCGATAGGTCTCCAGGATGAAAGTGTCCGGCATGCCCCACACTGCATCGTATTTGGCGGTGATCTTTTCCTTCAGCATGTCGTTGCCGCTGTAGCCGTCCTGCATCATCTTCTTCATCGTGTCGTACACGTCGCTCAGCATGTCGTACTGCGCTTTCAGATCGGACTTCTTCAGTGCCGGGCCGCGACTGGGGATCAGCACCGTGTTGTCGTCGATCATGGCGAGGATCGCCTTGTTGGCGGCGACCAGGCCGCCGAGCCAGCCGCCGGTGGCGATGTCGGCTATCGGGTACTGCTTGTTGGTCATGAAGGCGCCGAGGGCCATGACATTGCTTTGGCGGAAATAAAGATAGATGTCGCCGTCGGTGTGCGCCTGCGGCAGATGGGCGTATTCGAGCGTCTCGCCGCCGAGGTCGAGTTTGCCGCCGGTGTAGAAGGTTTCGTCCGGCAGTGCCGCCTTGGGCCGCGGTTTGTGCGTGGTGTTGCGCCAGTAAACGTCGAAGTCGGCGCCCAGCCACAGCTTGGTGTTTATATGCGCGATGATCCTGGCGCCGCGCGCGTGCATGGCTTCGTTGCCGCCGGTGTGATCGTCGTGCCAATGGCTGTTGAACACGGTGCGGATCGGCGCCTTGCCGGTCAGGGTGTCCACCATTTTCAGCACGTCGGCGCTACGATCCGGCGCGCCGGTATCGATCAGCGTGACACCGCCATCGCCCTTGTAAACCACGACGTTGCCGCCAGCACCGGTAATGACCTGGATGCGGTCATTCACCTTGTAAGAATCAAGCGCCGCGTCCGCTGCCCACAAGCGGCCCGTCACGCCATAGGCCGCAAGGCCGACGGCGGAAAACAGCAGCGTACGACGATTAACGTGGATCCCGGTCATGGCGACTCTTGGTCAGATATGGGTCAGAAGGCGGGCAAAGCGGTGGGGCGGAGTTTAATAAAGAGTCGCTGTCGCGCCAAATCCTTACTGGGTAAAGAATGGGGATTCTGGATTGACTTCAAGCGGTAAAAGGGCTTCCATTTCAACGGCTAGTGGCCAATAACGACAACAAAACCACGATAAAACTACAACAAACAAAACCAAAACAAGAGCACAGCAAAGGTAGCCTCCCATGCAAACCCTGATCAAAGCCGTCGCACTCGCCTGCGGCGCAGCCTGCTGCGGCACCGCCGCGCTGGCGGCGGAACCCGTGGCAGACAAGACCCATCGTCCCAACATCCTGCTGATCATCGGCGACGACATCGGCATGGACGTGACTACCGACATGTATCCGGGCCTCGTGCAGGAACTGATACGGCAATACGGCCCGCAAGGGCGCAATCATCCGAATTACCAGGCCATCGAGGGCAAGCCGGCATCGACACCGGTGCTGGACCAGTTCGCCAAACAGGGCATGGCGTTCAGCAACACCACGGCCGAGCCGTTTTGTTCGCCCACGCGCGCGTCGATCCTGACCGGATTGTTCTCGGCCAAGACCAAAGTACTTACCTATGCCGATCCGCTGGCGAACAAGCACACGTCGTTCGTGCAGATGCTGAAGCAGCAGGGCGGCTACAGCACGGCGGTGTTCGGCAAATGGCACATGGCGGGCTTGCCCGGCAAACCGGTGGACTATCCGGGCATGAAGCCGAAACAGGCCGGGTTCGATCTGTTCAAGGGCAACATGCACGCCGCCATCAAGACCTATTGGGATTACGACTACATGATCCAGGACGACGCCACGCCGCCCGATCAATGGCGCACACAAGCGCCGCCCAAGCGCGAGTTGCCCGGCATCGCGCCGACCACCTACGAGCCAGTAGTGAAAACCGCCGACGCCATCGAGTGGATGACCGCGCAGCAGAAGAACAATCCCGGCAAACCGTGGTTCGTGTGGCTCGCGTACAACCTGGCTCATGCCACCGCGCAGCAGCAGCCCAGCGCGATGCAAGTGCCGGAACTCGCCACGCTCGATGACAAGAGCCGCAAGGAAATCGACGCCTGCGGCGGCACCTACGGTTCGATGAATGTAGGGCGCTGCAGCGGCGAAACGTTGATGCGGGCGATGACCAACTCGCTCGACACCGTCATCGGCAAATTGCTGAAGGCGGTCGATGGCATCGACCCCAACACCTACGTCATCTACCTCAACGACAACGGCACGCCGATGTACGGTCGTCCCAATCTCGACTTCATCGACAACATGTACATCACCCGCAAAGGTCGCGGTAAAGGCACTGCCTACGAAAGCGGTACCCGCGTGGCGATGGTCATCCGTGGGCCTGGCATCAAACCCGGTTCGACCAGCAGGGAGTTCGTGCACGTGTCGGATTTGTTCGCCACCACGCTGTCGCTGGCGGGATTGCAGGCGCCGGACCAGGTGTCCGACAGCACCGGCAACGCCAAGGTGGCGGTGGACGGCAAATCGCTGACGCCCATCCTGTTCAGCAAGGCCAGCAGCGTGCGCGATCCCGACAAGGACTTTCTGCTGGCGGAAACGGTGAACCTGATGACGGCCGGCAGCCGCGAAGTGGGTGCCCGCAATGCTTACTACAAGGTCATCTGCAAGGACGGTCCCGATGTCTGCGAGTTCTACAGCCTGAAAGACGATCCGCTGGAAGAATATCCGCTACCCAAACCGGCCAGCTGTGCCGCGTTCGTGAACGGCAGTTGGACGCCGAAGCAGCAGGAATGGCACTACTGCCGGCATCGCCGATGCGATACGCACCCGCTCTTTTTACAAGGATGAGCCCAAGGCGGCCGCACATCGGCCGCCGGGTGGAGTGGAAGTGGGCGAGCTGTAGCGGCTATTTGCCGCCGGCGGTCTTGTTGACGTCGATGAACGGGATCGGTGCGCTGGCGTAGAGGTTCTGCGGCAGCTGGCCGTTCCAGCGTTCGGCCTTGATCTTCTCCACTTCGATGCGGCGCAATTCGAGTACGTCCTTGTTCTGCGTCAGCGCACTGTTCTGGATTTTCAGCGCTTCCGCCTGCGCGGTGGCGATCTTCAGGTTGGAGTAGGCTTCGCCGTCGGCCTTGGCACGGGTGGCGGAGGCTTCGGCTTCGGCGATGGCCACTTTCTGCTTCTGTTCGGCTTCGACCGTTTTCAGCTGGTTTTCCGCCACCAGGCGCAGTTGTTCCTGCGTCACCTTCTGGTTGATCGCGGCCATGTAGGTTTCCGAGAACGAGAAGTTGCGCATGTCGATGTTGATCACGGAAGCGCCGTAGATGCCGAGTTTCTGCTTCAACGCTTCGTTGATATCGACCGACACCTGCGAGCGCAGGCTGATCAGCTCGGGTGCGGTGTAGCGGGCCGTCACCGCCTTGAACACTTCCTGCGTCGCCGTCTTGACGTACGACGACAGGTTGCCGTTGTGCGAGTACTTTTCATAGACCTCGGCCACGCGGTCGGTGGCGATGCTGTAGCGCACCGTCATGCTGACACGCACCGGTTGCTGATCGCTGGTGCTGCCTTCGGCGTTTTCGATGTTTTCCTCTTCGGCGCGGATGTTGAAGACGGTCAGGTGTTCCCACGGTGGCAGCAGCGCCAGGCCCTCGCCCTCGATGCCCTTGATGGCGCCGAACTGGGTGATGACGCCTCTGGTGCCGGTCGGCACCGTGTTGACCGGATTGAACACGGCGAACACCATGATCGCCAGGCCCAATACAATGACGACGCGGAAAATTCGTCCGCCCGAGCCTTGTACGAAGCTGCTTGCGGTTTGACTGGCCATATATCGTTTCCTTCTCCTGTAATTGATCGATGGCGGTGACTCAACAACCGCGAGGCAGTTGGCTAGAATCGCCGCGTTCCCGGCCGTTGGTCTCGAGGCTGGCGAACGGAGGGCAGCTTAGGGAAGGCGATAATCATCGGCATCGGTAATCGTGGGGAGGTTTCACCGTGACCAGACGCTACGCAGACATGAATCAGCACGACGCCCTGTACAAACTGGCGCGTGCCTATCCCGGCGGCATCGACGCCTTGGCCAAGGCGATGGACATGTCGCCCAACGTGCTGCGCAACAAGCTGGCGCCGGGCATTGCTTCGCACCATGTTTCGTTCGAAGAAGCGTCGCAGATCATCCATCTGTGCCAGGAAGCCGGCGTCAAAGGAGCGCTGTTGCCGGTGCATGCGCTGCTGTCGCGTCATGGCATGTCCGGCTTCGTGGTGCCGACGGCGGGAGAGCTCAGCACCGACGAACTGTCGCAGATGGTGTGCCGGGTGATGGCGCAGATCGGCGAGTTGGCCGGGGCGGTATCGGCCGCGTTCGAGGACGGCATCTGCACCGAGTCTGAAGTCGATCTGATCGAGCGCGAGTTTCAGGGCGCGCTGGCGGTACTCGGCAATTGGCGCGCCCGTATCCGGCAGCACCATGAAACCCACAGTCACAACCATAAATAGAAACAGGAGCCGGTTCGTATTTGCGGCGCCGCATGATTTTGGACAAGTACCATCGGTAAACTCTTGCTAGCATTGCCCGCCATCAGCCAGTTCCGAACGCCAAATACAACGCAAATACAACGCCAAAGGAGTTCCGCATGACTACGCCCTTTCCCAAATCGCCGACCTTCATGACCATCGACGAGCCGTTCCGGTTCGAAGGCGAACTGTACGACCTCGAAGTGGAAGGCCAGATTCCGAAAGAGCTCGACGGCACTTTTTACAGCGTCGGCCCCGACCAGGCGTTTCCGCCCAGGATGGGCGATGCCAATCCGTTCAACGGCGACGGCTTCGTGCGGGCGTTCAGGATCAAGGATGGTCACTGCGATTTGCAAATGCGCTATGTGCTGACGCAACGTCTCGCCGCCGAGCGCAAGGCGCGCAAGGGCTTGTTCGGCCATTACCGCAATCCGTTTTCCGACGATCCGAGCGTCAAGAACGTCAACCGCGCCGTCGCCAACACCAACGTGGTGGCGCACAACGGTGTGCTGCTGGCGATGAAGGAAGACCAGCCACCGTACGCGATGGACCTGAACACGCTGGAGACCAAAGAACTCTACACGTGGAACGGCCAGATGACGGCGACCTCGTTCACCGCGCATCCGAAGATCGATCCGGCCACCGGCGAACTGGTGGGTTACGCCTACTCGGCGAAAGGCGAAGCCACCGACGACATCGCCGTGTACAGCTTCGACAAGCACGGCAAGAAAACGTGGGAAGTGTGGTTCAAATCGCCGTATCCCGGCATGATCCACGACTGCGGCGTCAGCGAGCACTACGTGGTGCTGGCGCTGATCCCGCAGGTGATGAGCCTCGACCGCATCAAGGCCGGCGGCATCATTTTCCAGTGGGAGCCGACGCTCGAACAGAAATACATCGTGATTCCGCGCGGCGGCGAGGCGAAGGATGTGCGCGTGTTCGGCGCGCCGAACGCAATGCCAGGCCACGTCGTCAATGCGTTCGACGACAACGGCAAACTGTATCTCGACCTGCCGGTGGCGCAGGACAACGTGTTCTGGTTCTTCCCGGAAGCCGGCGGCAAGTTCCCGCCACCGGGTTCGTTCGGCACCCAGGTGACGCGCTGGTGCTTCGACATGAACGACAAGAACAGCAAGGCAGTGCCGACGGTGATGTCCACGTTCGCCGCGGAATTCCCGCACTGCGACGACCGCTATGTCGGCCGCGCCTACAAGTACGGCTTCATGCAGGCCAGCGATCACACCAAGCCGTACGATCCGTCGCGCGCCGGCCCCATCATGGGCTTCTTCTTCAACACGTTGCTGACGATGGACATGAGTACCGGCAAGTACAAGTCGTGGTTCTGCGGTCCGACCTCGAGCACGCAGGAGCCGGTGTTCGCGCCGAAGAGCGCGAATTCACCGGAAGGCGAGGGTTATGTGATGGGCGTGGTCAATCGTCGCGACGAACATCGCAGCGATCTGGTCATTCTCGATGCGCAACGCATCGACGAAGGTCCGGTGGCCACCGTCAAATTGCCGGTG
>DATJXP010000260.1:0-5100 GCA_035500035.1 Candidatus Acidiferrum sp.
AGTGCATCACCTTTGAGATCGACATGGCCGACGATGCGGCCAGTGGCGGCATCGTGCGCGCAGAACCAGCGCTGCCAGAGCGGCTGATCGAGCGCGATGAATGCCTTCTCGACCACGACGCCGCGCGGCGCATCCAGGCCATTGACCTCGAACGGCATGAAGTAAACGCCGCCCAAACCCGACTCGGCCCGATGGCGGCCGAAGTGCGCCTGCAAGGCTTCGAGATCGCTGAGCGAAAAAGGTTTGATGGCGACGTCGGCAACCGTCATTTCGACAACGGCACGCCGAGTGCGTCGGCGAACGCTTGCTTGTCCTGCGGCGACACCAGCAGCACGTCGTCGTTGTCATAACGGATTTCGAGCCGGTCCAGCGACAGCGCCGGCGACGACAGCATCGATCGCGACGGTTTCAGGGTCTGGATGCTGACCTTGGGAATTTCCCACGTCTTCCACGCCGCGCGCACGATCAGTTTGTCGGCTGTCACTTCGTACCGGATCGAATACAGCAGCCACAGCGGCACGCCGAGCCCGATCACCGCCGGCGCGACAATGCCCGGCAACCCGGCCGGGCCGCGCACCTTCAGCACCAGCACTATCGCCGCGATTATCGCGATCACTTCCACCGCGATGACGAGGTAGATCCAGCTGTCGATTTTGGATTTGAAGATCATGAAGGTGGTCCTTGGTGATTGACGGCGCCGCGTTGGCGGCTACGGCGAAGTGAAGGCGACGTGATAGCCAACTGTACCGCGTGGCACGGTGCCGGAAAAGGCGAGAGCCATGAAGTATTCGAGCGGAATGTCCGGCAGCACCAGTGCAGGTTCGGTCTTGAAGCCGAAGCGCGAGTAATAAGCCGGATCGCCCAGCACCACGCAGCCTGCTGCGCCCGATTGGCGCAGCTCGGCCAAGCCTCGCCGCATCAGCAGCGCACCGATGCCCTGGCGTTGCCGCTGCGGTACAACCGAGATCGGGCCCAGTCCGTACCAAGCGCGAGCACCGCTAGAAATCGTTACCGGTGAAAACGCGACGTGGCCGACGATGCTGCCTTCGTGTTCCGCCACCAGCGATACCGACAGCTGCCCGGCCTGCCGCAGCGCCGCGACGATCAACTGCTCGTTATGGCCGGTGTGCGGCGCTTCGAGAAAGGCGGCGATGGTGACGGCTTCGATCGCTGCGGCATCGGCCGGGGTTTCGGGGCGGATATAAACGGGCATGGTGTTCGGTTTTTTACGCGACGTCATTGTGTGCTTCGCCGGCTCATTATCTGTCAGAACTACTGTCGTATCACAGATTTTCAGGCAGCCCTGCAACCTTCCTGCTATACCAATAACAAAGAGGCTCCCTGTCGCTGGACGCCCGACATTTTTATATGTCATATTTGACATAGAGAGATTTGCATGGATGCAGATGATAAACCTTTGGCATGGCTCGACGACCTCATAAAGACGCCGCCCTTCTCGGCTGCAGCCAGAGTAGAAGCAGGCTACTTGCTGCGTTCGCTGCAACGCGGGGAAAGTATTGGGCTGCCACACTCGCGACCGATGCCAACCATAGGACCTCGGTGCCACGAGCTCAGGATCAACGACACCGACAAGACCTGGCGCATCATCTACCGTACGGATACCGATGCCATCGTAATTGCTGCGGTGTTTCGCAAAACCACACAAGTCACGCCACCGACGGTGATACGAACCTGTAAGTCCAGACTGAAGAGATACGACGATGCGAGCCGATAAACGCAAGAAACTGGAATCTGCCGGCTGGAAAGTCGGCACAGTCGCCGACTTCCTTGATCTCGACGCCGCCGAGTCTGCTTATATCGAGATGAAGCTGGCGCTGAGCAACTCGCTCAAGCAGCAGCGGCTGAAGAGCAATCTCAGCCAGATCGCGCTGGCCAAGCTGCTCAAGTCCAGCCAATCGCGCATAGCCAAGATGGAGGCGGGCGATCCGAGCGTGTCAGTGGATTTATTGATGTGGTCGCTGCTGGCCCTGGGCGCTACGCCGAAAGAAGTGGCCAAGGCGCTTAATGTGACGAGAGCATCCCAGTCGCGGCATTAAAAAGGCTTACTACGTTATTTACACACTTCGTACCACAGCGCAACCATGCCGCTCTTGTAGGCTTTGACTTCCTTCAGGTGCAGCGCCACGTCTTTATCGAGCCCGTCGAAGAAGGCGATGCCGTCGCCGATCACGACCGGCAGGATGGAGAAGCGGATCTCGTCGGCCAATCCGAGCCGCAGACACTCGCCGGCCACCGCGCCACCGCCGCCGATCCAGATGCTGCGAAACATCGGCCGCAAGCGGCCGTTGATCAACTGCGCCAGGTCCCCCGCATAAAACTCGACTGTGTCGCGCGTGCGCTGCAACTCGCGGCGGGTCAGCACGAACACTGGCTTGTCGCCGTACACCCAACCGTAACCCTTGCGCTCGAAATTCAGCGCGGTTTCGTAAGTGCGCGAGCCCATGACATAGCAATCGATGGTCTGCAGGAAGGCAGCGGCGACTTCCGGGCTCAGCGTTTCGCCGGCGAAGTATTCATCGGCGGTTTCCAGCCAATCGACACTGCCGTCCTTGCGCGCGATGAAGCCGTCGAGGCTGGCGGCCATGTGGATGGTGACGCGGGAATCAGTGGTAGTCATTGTTTCTCCGTTACTTGAGCGCGCTGTTGCAAACCATTCGTGCTCACAGTCAGGCTTTAATCCGCCGGTTCCACTCTTTCTGCGCAGCAGCGATAGCGACAACCATACTGATCGCAATAACGACAATGGGTTCCTGTTTGAACACGATCCAATACAAAAGTGCGCCCGCAACCACGCCGAGCACTATCGCCGACAAGCTCCAGCGCAGCGGCATGATTTGGCGGCGCTTCAATTCGTGCCTGGCCGATTGCTGCGCCTGCTGCCGGCGTGCTGTGGCGGTGGCGGCTTCGTAGGCGGCTTCGGCGTGTTGTTTGGTTAGTGACATGATGAGTCCCTTTTTAAAGCTTTGTGGAATTGCGACTCTGACTCCTATTCCCCTCTTCAGGAGTTTTCTCCAGCCAACTCAAGCTCGGGAATTCGGCGCAAAGGCCTACGTGCTCCTGATCATCTTCAGACCAGGTAACTCGATAGGTATAACGATCAATTTCTTTTGCCATGTTGTACCTGCAGTCGTTCGATAGCATGTAATACCTGCTTTACCTGATACGCTTTCGCCATGCCCTTGTCGTTAGAATGTTAATCTCTCATTGAAGATACCCTAGGCCAAATGCAATTGAGAGCAGGCCGCAGACCGTAATGCTGACGACTGCTGCCCAATAACCGAATGGACCCCTTTCCCTCTTGAGCTTGTATCCATCCTTATAGCCGACTGCTTTTTCTCGAATTGAGATCACAGCACCGACTATGAAGGCTGCTCCAGCAACGATGGGCACAACTTGAATATTCATCCCTTTTAAGCCCCACATTTAGCTAGTGCGCACGCAGACTATCCCCTTCTTCACTTCACCGGATTCGGCGTCCCCGCCTTGGCTCTGCCTTTGACACCTTCGTTGTAGATCGCACGGCGCGTGAACAGCCACTGGCCGTTTACCTTCTTCAGCTCGTCTTCGTAGTGGCCGAACAAACCATAGACCGATTTGCGGTCGGCGCCGTTGTTGTTGGCCTGGAACCAGTAGGTCCATGCCTTGGCGGTGTCGCCGGTGACGGTGACCACCGTGTTGGTGATGAAGTGGCGCGTGGTGGCGGGCCAGGCGGCGTTTTCGGCGTTCTTGCTGAGGTTGTAGACGCCGTCGGCCTTGAACTTGCGGATGGCGGCGCGGCCCTTCACTTCGCCGCCGGCCCAGTCGAGCACGCCGTCTTCGGTGAACACGTTGGCGTAGCCGTCGGCGTCGTTGAAGTCCTGGGCAAAGATGTAGCGGCCTTGCAGGTCGACGATGTGGGCGTAGTCGTCGCCGTAGCTGCTGGTGCCGGCGGCAGGCGGCGCCGTCGGCGGGCGAGATTGCGCGTTGGCGCCGGTGGCGAGCAGGGCGAGCAGACAGCAGGAGAGCAGGGCGGTGGATTTCATGATGGCCTCGTTGTTTTATTGATTACGGTGAGCGCATTCCCTCTGAACAATGACGCGCTTGCAGTATGCTAAACGGCAAGCGGTCCCCGTGACCAGTTGCCAGGCAGAGAATAACAATGACGAACAAAGCACTGCCGTTCCTCTCCAGCGCCACGCGCGAACAACTGCTGGTCGTCATCGTTGCCTTCGTGCAGGGCGTGCTGCTGTACCTGCTTTATCACGCGGTGGATCAGCACCAGTGGCCGAGCGGACATCCGGTGATGCTGTACTTGCTGGCTTCGCTGCTGACTCTGGTGCCGTGGTTCTTCTTGCTGCTGCTGGAGCCGGGCCGCCTGTGGCGCGCGCTGATGCTGGTGCCGGTCTATGGCGCGGTGGTGGCGATTGCCGCCAGTTTTGCTGGTTGGCAGGCGCGGCCGGTAGAGTTTGTGGACATTACCACCATGTTGCCCGCCTACGTGCTGACGATGGTGATCGCCAGCTTCAAGGCGTTAATGTACGGCCAGCAATACGTGCGCGGCGAGCGCATCACTTACGCGGCGCTGTTGAGGAACAGCTGGCGGCTGTTTTTACTTGGCGGTTTGAGCGGCGCCTTTGTGCTGCTGGTGCAGGGCGTGTTGCTGTTGTGGGGCGCGTTGTTCAAGCTGATCGGCGTCGGTGTGTTCTCGTTCGTGTTCGGCCGCTCGTGGTTCGTGATTCCGTCGAGCACCACTGCGTTCGGTTTTGCGCTGATCCTGTTCGGCAATCTCGACTACGTCATCGACAACATCGGCCGCCTGCTGCGCACGATGATGCGCTTGCTGCTGCCGCTCATTTCCATCATCACGTTGCTGTTCGTCGCCTTCCTGCCGTTCACCGGCTTGCAACACATCTGGGACGCCAAACTCGGCTCGCTGGTACTGCTGTGGTTGATGGCGCTGCTGCTGTTTGGCGTCAACGCGGTGTACCAGAGCAGTCTCGATTCGCAGTTGTCCACTCACGCACTGCCGTACTCGCTCGGCCTGCATCGCTTGATTGCCGCGGCCGTGGCCACGCTGCCTATCTTCGGCATCCTGGCACT
>DATJXP010000261.1:0-2598 GCA_035500035.1 Candidatus Acidiferrum sp.
TGATGTCGCCAAGTGTTCCACCGACAGTACCTGAACTGCTCAGGATCTGGACGTTTCCTCCATCGAGGTTGGAACTCAGCGTTGCGCCAGAAATGTCGCCTCCGGTTGCCGCTATCGTGAAATCAATCGGGTCGATCAGCCAGTTCCCGGCAACACCCTGTGCCGCCGAGGTGGTGACTTTGGTGCCATCCGCAATCTTGACGTTCGCAGCACTGGTCTCGATGAGGCCGCCGTTGCCACCATTCGGTGCCGAAGCGTCCAGCGTACCGCCGACATTGACTTGCCCGATCTGGTTGTCAGCCAGTAGTTGGATGGTTCCATTGACCTTGGCTATCGTCTGCGCCTGGATGACGCCGGTGTTATTGACCACCGCGGTGCTGAGCGCGTCGGCCGCCTTGGCCGACAGGATCACTTGCCCGCCGTCCGCCCGGATCAGCTGGTTGTTCTCGGCCAGCGCGTTGAGCGTGCCCTGGTCTATGCTGTACGAAAGCAGCGAGCCGTTGCTGACTGAAAGGGTCACCTGGTCGCCTGCGGCGAGCAGCGCGGTACCCGATGTGGCCGCGACAGTACCGTTGTTGCTCACGCTCGGCCCGAGCATTGCGACGTAACCGCCGGGGGCGGCACTGATCGCGCCCCGGTTGTTGACCGTGCCGGTGGCGCCGGCATTGGTGAACACGTAGTTGCCCGCCATGAAATCTGTATCGCTCAGGCTCAGCGTGGAGGCGACCAGTCCGCCGACATTCACCTGCGCCGTGCTGCCGAACAATATGCCGCTGGGGTTCAGCACAAACACCTGGCCGTTGGCGGTGAGGCTGCCGAGTATGGAAGTCGGATTACCGTCAGTGACGCGATTCAGCGCGATCGAGGAGGCGCCGGGCTGGTTGAAGATCACGGATTCGCCGTTGGCGATGTCGAAGCTGGTCCAGTTGATGGCCAGATTCTGGGTGGTTTGGGTGACGGTGGTGGTGCTAGGAACCGTTTGGTCTATGCTGCCGGTACCCGCGCTGACCGCCCCGCCTATGGGCTGCGCATGCGCCGGCAGTACGAAGGCTGCAGCCGAGCACAGGCAGAACAGGCCGATCGAAACAAATTTCCGCGGCGACGCCATATCCAGGCATCTGTGCATGCTCAACGCTGTATGGACTGAGGGGTTCAATGGCTTTTGCTCAATGCATATAGTTCAATGGATTCAATGCGCCTGCTAGGATTTTCCCAAACTTATCGGCAGATTGAAAATGTTATCTTTAACTATATATTCATCTGCAATTTATGTGCCTGATTATTATTGATTTCGAGTTTATTATCAACCGGAAAGTCCGGAATTGCCGGGGTTTTATTACCTTCAGCCGGAAAAACACTCAGCCGTACAGCCTGCGCCCGCGTATTCTGGCGCGATGCGCCCTGCGTTGCTCGGCCTCTGTGAGGGGTTTGGGCGGGGTCCCCTCGAACGGATTTTTGCTGGAATTGTATTGAATCTTCAAAGGCGTGCCTCTCAAATTAAAGATTTCGCAGAAGGTGCGTTCCAAATATCGGGAATAACTGGCCGGAACCCGGTCCAGTCCGCTGCCGTGTATCACGATCAGCGGTGGGTTGCTGCCACCCTGGTGGGCATAGCGCATCTTCGGTTTGAACCGCCCGACTTTCGGCGGCTGCTGTTTTTCCAGCGCACCGATCAGCGCGCGGGTGAGCTTGGGGGTGGACAGCTTGGCCATCGCCGCCGCGTACGCCTCGTCCACCGATTTCAATACCCCGGCGATGCCGCTGCCCTGCAGTGCCGAGATGAAATGCAGTTTGGCGAATCCGAGGAAATGCAGCTTGCGCTCGATGTCGCGCTTGACCTGTTCCCGGCGATGTTCATCCAGCCCGTCCCATTTGTTGACCGCGAGCACCAAGGCGCGCCCGGCTTGCAGCACGAAATCGGCGACGTGCGCATCCTGTTCGGTGATCTGGTCGCGCGCATTCACCACCAGCACCACCACGTTGGCATCCTCGATCGCCTGCATGGTCTTGATCACGGAGAATTTTTCAACCGCTTCCTCGACCTTGCCGCGGCGCCGCACACCGGCGGTATCAATGATGGTGTAATGCCTGCCCTCGCGCTCGAAGTCGATGTAGATGCTGTCGCGCGTGGTGCCCGGCTGGTCGAACGCGATCACGCGCTGCTCGCCGAGGATGGCGTTCACCAGCGTGGACTTGCCGACATTGGGCCGGCCGACGATGGCAAGCTTGGGCGGGTGTTCATGACTGGTTTCTTCCTCGGCCTCGGGCGGAAAGTTCTCCAGCGCGATCTCGACCACCTCAGCGACATTGTCGCCATGCGCCGAGGAGATCGGCAACGGCTCGCCCAGGCCCAGTTCGAAGAATTCCGCAGTCACCTTGGCGCGCGCCATGCCTTCGGCCTTGTTGACCAGCAGCAGGATGGGCTTGCCGGTCTTGCGCAATTGTTCGGCGATGAGCGCATCCTGCGGCGTGCAGCCGGCGCGGCCGTCGACCAGGAACAGCACCACGTCGGCTTCATCCACCGCCTGGCGGCTCTGCTTGGCCATCTCGAACATGATGCCTTCCTTGGCGACGGGCTCCAGACCGCCGGTATCCACC
>DATJXP010000262.1:0-3873 GCA_035500035.1 Candidatus Acidiferrum sp.
ATGGCGGCGGCTTCGCGTACTTCACGCAGGATGGTGCCGCTGCCGAGCAGCCGTACCGACAGATCGCTCTTCGCTACCTTGTGTTCCTTCTTGCTGCTGTCTTCCAGCAGGTACATACCCTTGATGATGCCGTCCTGTGCGCCTTCCGGCATGTCCGGATGCGTGTAGTTCTCGTTCATCGCGGTGATGTAGTACCAGACGTTTTCGTCGTTGTCGTACATGCGGCGGATGCCGTCCTGGATCACGACTGCCAGCTCGTAAGAGTAGGTCGGGTCGTAGCTGACGCAATTCGGAATAGTCGCCGCCATCAGGTGGCTGTGGCCATCTTCATGCTGCAAACCTTCGCCGTTCAGCGTGGTGCGGCCGGCGGTGGCGCCGATCAGGAAGCCGCGCGCTTGCAAGTCGCCGGCCGCCCAGCACAGATCGCCGACGCGCTGAAAACCGAACATCGAGTAATAGATGTAGAACGGGATCAGCGGGTAGTTGTTGACGCTGTACGACGTGGCAACGGCAAGCCACGAGCTCATCGCACCAGCCTCGTTGATGCCCTCTTCCAGCAATTGGCCTTGCTTGTCTTCGCGGTAATACATCACCTGGCCGGAGTCGTTCGGATCGTACAACTGGCCGTTGGCGGCGTAGATGCCGATCTGGCGGAACATGCCTTCCATACCGAAGGTGCGCGCCTCATCCGGTACGATGGGCACGATGCGCTGGCCGATCTCCTTGTCCTTCACCAGGTTCGACAGCAGGCGTACGAACGCCATCGTCGTCGAAATTTCACGTTCGCCGGTGCCCTTGGTCTGCGCCGAGAAAGCGTCGAGGCCCGGCACAGTCAGCTTCTGGGTATGCACGCGACGGCTCGGCAGCGTGCCACCAAGCCTTTCGCGCGCCTTACGCATGTATTGCATGATCGGGCTGTCTTCGGCCGGTTTGTAGTACGGCACTTCTTCCAGCTTGTCGTCCGGTACCGGGATGCCGAAACGATCACGGAAGGCGCGCAATTCATCGAGTGCAAGTTTCTTCGCCGAGTGAGTGGTGTTGGCACCTTCGGCCGATTGCAGCGCATAGCCTTTGATGGTCTTGGCGAGAATTACCGTCGGACGGTCCGTGGTTTCCACCGCCTGCTTGTAAGCTGCATACACTTTGTACGGGTCGTGGCCGCCGCGGTTCAGTTCGGCGAGATCGTCGTCGCTCAGATGTTCGACCATCTTCAGCAGCTCGGGATATTTGCCAAAGAAATGCTCGCGGAAATAGGCACCGCCGCGACTGGTCATGGTCTGGAATTCGCCGTCCAGCACTTCGTCCATGCGCTGTTGCAGAAGGCCGTCTTTGTCTTTGGCGAACAAGCCGTCCCACGCCCGGCCCCACACCACTTTGATCACGTTCCAACCGGCACCGCGGAAGATGCCTTCCAGTTCCTGGATGATTTTGCCGTTGCCGCGCACCGGGCCATCAAGGCGCTGCAAGTTGCAGTTGATGACGAAGTTCAGGTTGCCGAGATGCTCGCGCGCCGCGAGGCTGATGGCGCCCAGGCTTTCCGGCTCGTCGCACTCGCCGTCGCCGAGGAAGGCCCAAATCTGGCGATCGCCCTGTTTCACCTGGCCGCGGTTGTCGAGATATTTCAGTACATGTGCCGTGTAGATGGCCTGCAACGGGCCGAGCCCCATCGACACGGTCGGGAACTGCCAGTAATCAGGCATCAACTTCGGATGCGGATAGGACGACAGACCGTTGCCATCGACCTCCTGGCGGAAATTGTCGAGTTGCGCTTCGGTCAGGCGGCCTTCAACGAAAGAGCGGGAATAGATGCCGGGCGAGGCGTGGCCCTGGAACAGCACGAGGTCGCCAAGGAAATCGCCGTTGGCACCGCGAAAGAAATGGTTGAAGCCAACGTCATACAACGTGGCGGACGACGAAAAGGTGGAAATATGGCCACCCAGGTCATAACCCAGCTTGTTGGCCCGCATGACCATCGCCAAGGCATTCCAGCGCACCACGGCACGGACTGACCGTTCCATATAAAGGTCGCCCGGCATCTTCGGCTCTTCCGACAGCGGGATCGTGTTGCGGTAGGGAGTCGTCAGTGAATCGACCGGCAATTGCTGGCCGGATTCGGTGGCTTTGGAGATCAGGCTCTTCAGCAGGAACTGGGCTCTGTCCATTCCCTGCTTGCGGATGACGGCGGAGATCGAGTCCAGCCATTCCTGGGTTTCTTGCGGGTCGGTGTCACGTAGGTTTGTGGCCATATCTGTACGCTCTACAAGGATTTTTGATGCTGTAGTGAAATTACAGTGGGCCGGGATTCTACTCGCCAATTCCGGCCATTTCCAAATTGCCAAGGCCGAAATGTAGTTAGACTACAAAGAAGCTTTATCAATTCTTCGGCATTTCTTAAATCACTCGGCAATTACCGAACCACCCGGTTTGTAGTGAACCCGATCACAGCCCTGCACGATACCTGGCCCAGTCAAAACAAGGTCCGGGGTCGGTCTTGCGGCCCGGGGCGATGTCGGAATGGCCAGCGATGCGCTGCGGCGTCAGCGCCGGGTACTGCTCCAGCAGCAGGCGGGTTATGAGCTGCAACCTTTCATACTGGAAGTCGGTAAAAGCAACATCGTCTGCACCCTCGAGCTCGATGCCGATCGAGAATTCGTTGCACTCTTCCCTGCCTTCGAACACTGATTTGCCGGCATGCCAGGCCTTGCGATCGAACGGCACGTACTGCAGCACTTCGCCGTCACGGCGGATCAACAAATGCGCCGAAACCCGCAGTTGGCAAATTCCGGCGAAATACGGGTGGTAGTCAGGACTGAGCTGATTGCAGAACAGATCGCTGATCCACGGCCCGCCGAACTGCCCCGGCGGCAGGCTGATGTTGTGGATGACGAGCAGGCTGATCCCGGCGCCGGCTCCCCGTTCGCTGTGATTGGGCGAATGGATGCGATGAGCGCCTTGCAACCAATGATCGACGATGCGAAAAGCAGGCATGGCCGAAGGGTAAACCATTTATAATTCGCGGCAAATCCGACACGCCTCCTTTCCATGACCACTCCCGATTATTTCAGCGATCTGGCCGCAACCGTAGCCAATGCCTTGCGCGAAGACATAGGCAGCGGCGACATCACCGCACAATTGGTACCTGCCGACGCAATGGCTTCGGCTCGCGTCATCTGCCGCGAAAGCGCCGTGATCTGCGGCCGCCCGTGGGTGGACGAAGTATTCCGCCAGCTCGACCCGACCTGTCGTGTCGAATGGGCCGTGCAGGAAGGCGCCATCGTCGCAGCCAACGCCGTCATCTTCACCGTCCATGGTTCGGCACGCACGCTGCTGACCGGCGAACGCAACGCACTCAATTTTTTGCAGACCTTGTCGGGGGTTGCCACCACCGCGCGGCACTATGCGGACCTGGTCAAGCACACCAAGCTGCAGATTCTCGACACCCGCAAGACCATTCCCGGGCTGCGGCTGGCACAGAAATACGCAGTGAAGTGCGGCGGGTGTCACAACCTTCGGCTCGGACTGTATGACGCCTACCTGATCAAGGAGAACCACATCGCAGCCTGCGGCGGCATCACCAGAGCGGTAACCACGGCGCGGCGCCTGCATCCGGACCGCAAGGTGGAGGTTGAAGTGGAGACGATGGCGGAGTTCGACGAAGCGCTCGCCGCCGGTGCCGACATCGTCATGCTCGACAATTTCAGCCTGGAGCTGATCAGCCAGGCCGTGCAGCGCAACCGCGGCCGCGCCATGCTGGAGGCCTCCGGCGGCTTCGATCAGGATTCGTTGGTCGCCGTCGCCGCCACCGGAGTCGATTACATCTCGGTTGGCGCCCTCACCAAGCACGTCAGAGCTGTGGATTTTTCGATGCTGTTT
>DATJXP010000263.1:0-3484 GCA_035500035.1 Candidatus Acidiferrum sp.
GAACGCCAGGACCGGCTGGCGCTGCATTTACAACATCGACCTCGTTACGAAGTGGGAGGTCTTACTTTCAGTGGCCCCGATTCGGCCAAGGTCATCGGCAATGAACTGAAGGAATTATCAGAACAGGGTTTGGTCATCGCGCTGGCCGGCAATGCACACAGCATGAAGACCCTGCCCGAGGGCTGGAGCATGACGCTGCAAGAAGGGCAGTATGCAGGTCCCCGGTTTACCCACATCTTCGTGACTGCCGCGGAGGGCGGCACCGCATGGAACTGCACTCCGGCGTGCAGCGCCCATGACCTGCAACCATCAACCATAAAGGCCGGGCCCGACACCCTGGTCGATGGCAAGCCCGTCGGCCACGACTGGATATATTTCGTTGCCTCGCCGAAGTTCACGGCCTCGCCACCGATGGAAATCAGCTCGGCCATCAATCCCTGAGCCATCGTTGCGCTTGTATCCGAGCGGTTTTCCCGAATTCCGCTATGTTGTGGAGGTAACTTCGTCACACCCTATTAACCTACTTGCCAAAAATAACCAAGTAGATTAAGTTGGCAAGGAAGCAAATACTCATGGAAAAGAGCACCCCGCACTGTCGGCTGGCGATAGTGAAAGATTTGGTAGCCGCGGGCAAAGTCCGTTCGACTTACTCCGCACTCACCGGCGCCGCCGGACTAGGACTGGATTTCGACGCCATGCTCACGATTGTCGCCCGCCTCGAACCGCGCGACTTCCACAAGAGCATGACTACCTACGAGGATCACACGGTCTGGCAAGACGTCTATCGCCCTTTCACGCCGGCAGGAAGGGTTTATTTGAAACTGACCGTCATCGATGACGTATTGCTCGTCTCGTTCAAGGAGTACTGACGATGAAATGCCCACTCTGCGCGCGCGGCTCGCTGAAACGCGGCAAACGCAAGCTGCCCTATACCTACAAGGGTGAAACCACCCACATTGCCGACGTTACCGGCGACTATTGCACGCATTGCGATGAGGCGATTCTGGACGCCGATGAATCACGGCGCGTCGGCGATGCAATGCTGGCATTCAACAAGCAGGTGAATGCCTCTCATGTCGATCCCGGCTTCATCGCCCGCGTCAGGAAAAAGCTGCGCCTCGATCAGCAGCAGGCCGCGCACGTTTTCGGCGGCGGCGTCAATGCTTTCTCCCGCTACGAAACCGGCAAGACCAAACCGCCGCTGGCACTGATAAAACTGCTGCAATTGCTGGATCGCCACCCCGAGCTGCTGCGCGAGATCAAGACTTGACGCGGGCAAGTAACGCCCGGATCACTGATGCGCAGTCGCCGGATCGGGCGGCGCGACGAAACCCATCGCTTCGATCTCGTGGATCTTGCCGCCGCGGATCTTGAACACGTGCGCGGCCGGCAGGCTGGCGGCCGGAACATCGCGCCTGGTCGGGTCCGGCCGGACTTGCGACAGGCCGAAGGCCAACCCCGTCACCGGATCGATCGCCAGTATGCGCACATTGTCGATCGCATCGATGCTGACCATGATGTTGGCGCGGTGCTGGCCGACGCAGTCGGATGCACTGGCGCCGGCACGACCGCCGATCCCGGCATCGGGCTGGCCGTTTTCGCGCTCCGAGCAATCGGCGGCGAACGGCGCCAGCTTGCTGTTGTTGAAATCGACCGCGTCGTAATAACTGAAGGCGATACCGCGCAGCACGTAGCGCGGTTCGCGCTCCGATTCCGGCACGTCTTCCAGCAGGCCGGTGCGCACGCGCTGCAGGTTCTGCAGGCTGTCGGGTTTCAGATTGCGCGTCAGCACGTGTTCGGCTTCCTGAATCCTGCCGTCCATCAGCTTCAGCCGCAGCGCGATCATCAACGGCTTGCCGCCCTCTTCCATCACGCCCATGAAGCCGATCTGCTGCGCCTGCTCGTCCGGCACGTAGATCTTGAACGTGGTCGGCACCGCGGTTGCGCTGCGCCACAGGCCTTCGCCGGCCTGGATACGCTTGAGATTTTCGATGACCACGGCATTGGCCGTGAACGGCACGCGTTTGGGATCGTGCGCCACCAGCGCAGCCAGGTACATATCCACCTGCTTGACCAGGCATTCGCGGCCGCAGGAGCGGTCGCTCTGCGCACTGACGGCGACAGAACACAAAAGTGCAAACAAGGCGATTGGCAATTTCATCGAGCGCATCGAAAGTCCCGCTGTCATTGTCGTGGCGGTGCAGGCTATCCTGCCGGGCCACAAGCCCGCAAGATTACCTGCCATGAAACTCAAACAACTGCTCAGCTGGCGTTTTTCGCTGATCTTTTTCCACCGCTGGATCGGCATCCTGGTCGGCCTGATGTTCATCATCTGGACCCTCTCCGGCGTGGTCCTGATGTATTACGGCATTCCGCACTACACCGCCGGCGACCGCCTCACGCACCTGGCGCCGCTGGATCTTTCCGCCGCCACCGTCACGCCGCAACAAGCGCTGGATAAAGTCGGCGGCTCGCCGTTCCGTCTGCGCGTGTCCATGCTCGACAACCGTCCGGTGTATCGCATCAACACCGGCAAGGTGTTCGGCAAGTGGAGCGTGGTGTTCGCCGATACCGGCGACGTGTTCAAGGGCTTCGACCAGAACGACGTCATCTACGCGTTGGCCAAGCAGTACCCCGAATACACCGAGACCATGCTGTACGACGACTACCTGCGCGAACCGGATTTCTTCACCCATTCGCCGGCGTTGCAGAACCGGTTTCCGCTGCACGTGATCGACATGGGCAATTACGACAAGTACTACGTGTCGCAGAACTCCGGCGAGATCGTGATGCACACCACGCCGTGGACCTCCATGCTCGGCACGCTCGGCTACAACGTGCACACGCTGTTCTTCTGGCGCCAGCAGAGCTGGCACACGTCGCTGTTGATGTGGCTGAGCTGGATCGGCCTGGTGATGACGGTGCTGGGGCTCGTGCTCGGCATCTGGCGCTTCAGCGTCAAGCCGGCGTTCGTGCAACGCGGAGTCGCCTACCGCACGCCGTACAGCGGCTGGTGGAAGTGGCATCACTACGCCGGTTTGATTTTCGGCGTGCTGATGTTCACCTGGGTGTTCAGCGGACTGGTGTCGATGTCGGCGATTCCCGGCATCGACGAATCGCTGTACACGCCGGACCAGATCAAGGCCGGCGCCCGCACCGTGCAGGGCTACGGCGAACCGGTGGATTTGTCCACGCTCACGCTGCAAGGCCTGCAGGACGCAGTGAAGCGGATCGACGGCGCGTGGCCGGCGAAGGAACTGGAACTGCAAGTGGTCAACGGCAAGCCGTACTACCTGGCCTATCGCACGCCGAACGCCGACGAACTGGCGCACTGGCACTCGGGCAGCGCGATGGATTTCCTGACGCCGACGCTGGAATGGGAGCATCGCTACATCGCCGCCAACGACCCCGACGCCAAGCCGTTCACCGATTTCGCCGAGCCCGATCTGCTGCAGATGGCGGCCACGGCGATGCCGGGGCTCGA
>DATJXP010000264.1:0-3541 GCA_035500035.1 Candidatus Acidiferrum sp.
CGCCGCCTGACACGCCAGCTAACTTAATCCCGACCGGCGAGGGGCGCCGGTCCAAGAAGTCAAATAACCGGGAGGGGAGTGCCATGCTTGGCCTGATGCAGGACTGGCCTTTGCTGTGCCATCGCATCATCGACCATGCCGCCACGTTTCATGGCGAACGCAAGGTCATCACGCGCTCGATCGAGGGCCCGATCCATACGACCAACTATGCCGATATCCGCGCACGCGCCCTGAAGGTGGCGCAACGGCTGGAGAAGGACGGCATCAAGCTGGGCGATCGGGTCGCTACGCTTGCCTGGAACACTTGGCGCCACCTGGAAGCCTGGTACGGCATCCTCGGCATTGGTGCCGTCTATCATACCGTCAATCCACGCCTGTTCCCCGACCAGATCGCCTGGATCGTCAATCACGCCGGCGACAGGGCGATGATCACCGATCTCACTTTCGTGCCGCTGCTGGAGAAGATCGCCGACAAGCTGTCGACCATCGAGCGCTACATCATCCTCACCGATGCTGCGCATATGCCGAAGACTACGCTGAAGAATGCGATCGCCTACGAAGACTGGATCGGCGAAGTCGATGGTGATTTTGCCTGGAAGGAATTCGACGAAAACACCGCGGCAGGCATGTGCTACACGTCCGGTACCACCGGCCATCCGAAGGGCGTGCTCTATTCGCACCGCTCCAATGTGCTGCACGCCTTTATGGCGGCGATGCCGGACTGCAAGGGCCTGTCGTCGCGCGACGTCGTATTGCCGGTCGTGCCGCTGTTTCACGCCAATGGCTGGTCCCTCGCCTTTTCCACGCCGATGGTCGGCGCCACAATGGTGATGCCCGGCGCGAAACTCGATGGCGCCTCGATCTACGAACTGCTCAACACGTACAAAGTGTCGTTCACCGCCGCCGTCCCAACGGTATGGCTGATGCTGCTGCAAGATCTGGAAAAGACCGGCGGCAAGTTGCCCCACCTGAAGCGCGTTGTGATCGGCGGTTCGGCCTGCCCGCGCGCCATGACCAAAACATTCCAGGACAAATATGGCGTCGAAGTCGTTCACGCCTGGGGCATGACCGAGATGAGCCCGCTCGGTTCGCTCTGCACCATGAAGCCGGAGCATGCGGCACTCACGGGCGAAGCCAAGCTCGACGTCCAGATGAAACAGGGCCACCCGCCATTCGGCGTGGAAATGAAAATTACGGACGACAGCGGCAAGCCGCTGCCGTGGGATGGCAAGACATTCGGCCGCCTGAAGGTGCGCGGGCCAGCCGTAGCGAAGAGCTATTACAAGGTCGAAGGCGATCCGGTGTTTGAAAAAGACGGCTGGTTCGACACCGGCGACGTCGCGACCATGGACCGCTACGGCTACATGCAAATCACCGACCGGGCCAAGGACGTCATCAAATCGGGTGGCGAGTGGATTTCGTCGATCGATATCGAAAACCTGGCGGTCGGCCACCCGAAGGTTGCGGAGGCCGCAGTCATCGGCGTCTCGCATCCGAAATGGGACGAGCGGCCGCTGTTGGTCATCGTGCTCAAGAAGGGTGAGAGCAGCACCAAGGAGGACATCCTCGGCTTCATGCAGGACAAGATCGCAAAGTGGTGGATGCCCGACGATGTAGTCTTCGTTGACGAAATCCCGCACACGGCGACGGGCAAGATTCAAAAGCTTACGCTGCGGCAGCAATTCAAGGACTATCGATTGCCGAACGTGCAAGCGGCGGAGTGACGCAGGCACGCAGATGTTTCTGCCTTTGAGGTCCGAGGCGGGACATACGGGTATCGCGACGCAACTGTGGTAAATGAATTGTATTTTGATGAGCCCCGGTTTCATTTCAAACTTAACTCATCTTTTTGTTGTTGGAGTCATATTGCGTCACCAATCAAGAAATGAATTGGGAGCTGTCAACCAGCATCCCCGATCAAAAAAGATCGTGGATGCTAAACGGAAGTACCTTTGGTCTTTAGGGTTCCAACTTCGCGTCAGGTTGCACGCCGTTCGGGATTCGGATTCGCCGCCGCATACCGGGTGATCAGCTTTTCTTTTCTATCGTGGCTCGTCGCGCTCGAAGCGGTTAAGCTCGCAAATAAGTACGGCGAACCACACCCTGATGCACATGATGCAACGATCAAAAGCTATGATGCAGGCAGGGCAGACCCGCCTTCGCGCTTAGACCAAACGCAAGATGGAAACAACCTGGCAAAAGCGGGGACGCATGCAGAACAGCATCTCAAGGCCGAAGGAGCCACACTCGATAAACCGCATGAGAACGCCGATCTAAACAATAATAGCCACCCGCTCACCACGGTTGGGTCATCAACTGATCCGCGAATTCTCACCGAGCCACATCCCTCTAATCCAATTAGCAATACAACGGTGATTGGGACTCCTCCCGGCTCGGGATCCGGCGTCAAAAATAATGTTGTCGACGCCTCCGCTACCTCGGCGAACGAGGTTGCGCTCGGACAAGCCGTTGGCACGACTGCGCCGACGCCCGACACGACGGCGCCGACGGTCTCATCGGTTGTGGCGTCCGGCAGCGGGATCGATGGCAGCGGCAATGGTGATCTCAATGCGGGCCATGTCGTCACGCTGACGATCAACATGAGCGAGGCGGTGGCGGTCACCGGCGGTGTCCCGACGCTGTCGTTCAACAATGGCGGGACCGCGAGCTACACCGGCGGCTCCGGCAGCAATACGCTGACCTTCAGCTACACGGTCGGCGCCGGCCAGGACACCAGCGACCTTGCGGTGACCGCCTTCAACCTGAACGGGGCAACAGTCAACGACGCGGCGGCCAACAATGCCGACATCTCGGGTGCGGTGGGCAATCCGGCTGGCACCCTGCAGATCGACACGACGGCGCCGACGGCGCCGACAATTGCCAGCATCGCTCCGGGTGGCGGTGGTGGCAATCATTGGGTGTTGGACGGGACGGCTGAAGCAAACAGCAGCATCGCGGTATTTGACGGTAATACTCAGCTCGCCACTGTGACGGCTTCAGGTCTGGGTGCGTGGAATTACACCACAACCGGTCTCATTACGAATTCCAGCATCCACACTTTTACTACGACTGCATCTGACGCTGCGGGGAATACCAGCGGATCCTCAGTAGCGTGGATTGAAGGGACGCCAGGCGCCGATACGTTCAGTTTCGCTTCTGAAGCACAGCTAACTGCGCCAGACATCAATGGTAACGGTGGCGCCGATACGATCTTGATGAGTGCGCCGACGACACTGAACAGCGGTGATTTCGTCAATGTTAGTGCAGTTCAGTCCGTACAACTGACCGGTGCGAGTACGATCACATTGGGTGCAGACGCCGTGACCGCCGGTATTGTGAATGTGCTGGTGGGAAATGGAGCAACCAGCATCACGGACTCCAGCGGCACGCTGAATGTCAACGCCACCGCGCTTGCCGACAACACGGCGTTGAGCTTGTCCGGGTCGGCGGGCTTTACGGTCACCGGCTTACAGGGCGACCTGACGGCCAGCGGGGTCAGCGGTGCTCTGAATGTGACAGCGGCCGCGGTCGCGTCAGGCCT